>JBOHZD010000322.1:0-18468 GCA_050738315.1 Woeseiaceae bacterium | reverse complement strand
CTCACCGTTCGCGATCAAATGGTCGGCCCATGGCAGATACCGGTGAGCGACGTGGCGATTACCGCGAGCGGCTTCGAGTCGAGGAGCGGCGAGGCGATGGCGATGGGCGAGCGTACGCCGCTCGCCGCGCAGAATGCGCCGGCATCCGGACGCATGGCGGTTGGCGAGGCGATCACCAATATTGCTGCTGCGGCAGTCGGTGACCTGGGGCTCGTGCGACTGTCCGCAAACTGGATGGCGGCCGCCGGGCATCCGGGCGAGGACGCCAATCTCTTCGACACCGTGCGAGCGGTCGGGCATGAACTCTGCAGGGAACTCGGCATCGCGATCCCGGTGGGCAAGGACTCGCTGTCGATGCAGGCGAGCTGGACGGATAGCACAGGCAACCACCGGGTGGTGGCGCCGGTGTCGCTCATCGTGTCGGCATTTGCGCCGGTCGTGGATGTCGGGCGGCATCTGACGCCGCAACTGCGATTCGTGAACGAGCCAAGTTGGCTGTTGCTCGTCGATCTGGCGGAGGGTGCCAACCGGCTCGGCGGATCCTGTCTGGCACAGGCGTACGAGCGCCAGGGGGGCGCCACTCCGGATCTCGATTATCCGGAGCGGCTCAAAGGATTTTTCCGGGCGGTGCAGGAGCTGCTTCGGCAACAGTCGATCCTCGCGTACCACGACCGCTCCGACGGCGGTCTCCTGGCCACGGTCGCGGAAATGATGTTCGCCGGCCGGCTGGGTGCATCGCTCAGGCTCGCGGGATCGGAGCAGGACGTACTCGGGCAACTGTTCAGCGAAGAACTGGGCGCCGTGCTGCAGGTCACGGACGGGCGACTCGCCCTGGTGCGTGCGACGCTCGAGCGATACGGCGTCGGCTGGGTGGATGTCGGCCGGGTCGAATACGACGATCAACTCACGATCTACAATGACGACGAGGTCATCGCACGCTTCGACCGGACGGCGCTGCAGCGCGCCTGGTCGGAAACGAGCTATCGCCTGCAAGCGCTGCGAGACAATCCCGACTCGGCACTACAGGAATTCGATCGCATCCTCGATGCGAACGACCCGGGACTCAATGTGCATCTGAGCTTCGACCCGGCCCGCGATGTTGCGGCGCCGCACATTGGCGGCGTCCGGCCGAAGGTTGCCATATTGCGCGAGCAGGGCGTCAACAGTCAGCTCGAAATGGCAGCCGTCTTCATGCGCGCCGGCTTCGATGCAATCGACGTGCACATGAGTGACATCCTCGAGGGGCGCGAGCGGCTGGACGACTACCGCTGTCTCGTTGCCTGTGGCGGTTTTTCCTTCGGCGATGTACTGGGCGCCGGCGGCGGCTGGGCCAAATCGATTCTTTACCATGCGCGGGCGCGCGATCAGTTTGCGGCCTTCTTTGCGCACAGCGACCGCATTGCACTGGGCGTCTGTAACGGCTGCCAGATGCTTGCGCGCTTGACCGAACTCATCCCGGGCAGCGCGCACTGGCCGACGTTCGAGCGCAACACCTCGGAGCAATTCGAGGCCCGCTTCAGTCTGGTGGAAGTGATGCCCGGCCCGTCCGTTTTTTTCGCAGGAATGGAAGGCTCGCGCCTGCCGATCGCGACATCGCACGGCGAAGGGTGCGCAATCTTCGCGAGTGACACCGACCGAACTGCCGCGGAGCGAACGATCGCGCTTTGCTACGTCGACAACTACGGCAAGGTCACTGAATCCTACCCGGCGAACCCCAACGGTTCCCCGGGCGGCGTCTGCGGCCTCACCAACGAAGATGGCCGCGTGACGATCACCATGCCGCATCCGGAAAGAGTCGCACGCACGCTGCAGAATTCCTGGCATCCCGACGACTGGGGCGATGACGGGCCCTGGTTGCGCATGTTCCAGAATGCGCGCGCTGCGCTCGCCTAGTCACGATACGCGGCGTATCAGGCTGAAACGATCAGGCTCGTTGGCACGCGCAGTCTGAATCGGGGACGGCTTTTCAGGAACGCCGTGAATACGTCCCTGCAGGCTTCGGGCGAAACATCCCTGTTTCGCACGATCCTGAAAAGCCCTCCGATCCACGTCCCGCCTGCCGAGAGCCCAGGCCCGCCTGCCAAAAAGCTTAGGCCCGCATCCCGCCGTTCGCTTCCTGCACGAAGAACCGGCGCACCTTGATCGCGCGCGTCAGTTTGCCGCGGCGTACGAAACACTGATACAGCATGTCTTTCATGACTTCGAGCAGGACTCCCGACTGCGCGCGGTTCAGGATCGGCAGATCTTCTTCCTCCTGTGCGTCGAACAGGATCTGCTTGATCGGTGCGAAACTGTCGTCGTCGATTTCGGCGATGTCCTGCGCCGCCAGCACTTCGTCGAAAGCACGGAATTTGCCGCCTTCACCGAGCGCGCCGAAGGCACTGGCCGCCGCGCGGCGGCACATCGAGGCGAACGCATTGAAGTTGTTATTCGAGTAACAGGACAGCGCTTCGCGGAACAGGACCTCGGTATGGCCGGGTAGATAGGAAAACGGGAAGCGCTCTTTCGGGCGTTCGAGCTCCAGGAAGTTCCGGAACAGCTCGATGTTGTCATCGCCGTAGTCCTTGACGGCGAAGCGCAGAAAAACCGGCGCACGGCAGGCATCGCATTGATAGACGAGTCCGACCTGCTTCGGCCGGTGCTGCAGCACGGTCTGTACGTCGGGAATCGACTGCGGCGTCATGTGTGAATACACGCCGCAATAAGGACACTCGAGGCCGAATTGCTCGCCGGAATCGTCGTGCACGCTTTTGTCGTGCTCTATGATGATTGCCATGTTGTTATTATGTCTTGGCGCTGCGTTTATACATTTGCTTAATTCGAACAGCGCATTGGCAGTATATGCCCGGTTCTGACGCGAGCATTGGCGGGTTGGACATAATCACGAATTGAGCGTTTCCCATTGCCGATACGACCGGCTAACGATCACTCCAGCGGCCGACCGCGGCGCGTGCCGCGGGATTGACAGGGCGGGCGATCAGCGCATCGCGGCTCAGGCTGACTTCGAAACGCGCGCCGTCCGCCATCGGCACGTACGTTGCGGTGCCATAGTACGCATCGATACCCGGCGTCAGCGCGGGAAAACGCCGTGCAACAGCCCAGACGTCGAATGCCGAACCTTCCGACAATGCATGCACCGTGCGGGGCTCGTTTTGTTCCCGGCCGATGTCCGTGTAACGGCCACTCAGTCGCTCCAGGCGATACACCGGGTCAAGCCCGAGGATCGTGACCGGCGGTTTCCAGGTCACGATCCTTGCGTCCATCTGCCATTCGTCACCGCGCAGTGCGAACGTGCGATCCGCTTCTCCCTCGATCATCAGGCGTGCCTGAAATTCGTGCGGTGCCGTCTGCCTGAACGTCACGGTGGAGACTCGTTGCTCAGCCGTCAGGCGCTCGTAGCTCAGGTAGGTCATGGCGAGCATCACCGCGGCGGTTGCGACGATCGCCGTACCGATACCGGTGATACCGGCGCCGCCGGCCCGCAGCAGGCGCCCGCGCCGCGTGCAACGCACGCTACGTGCCAGGAAAAAAACCGTAAGGAGTGCGAATACGGCGCCGATGGCGATGAGCAGGTTCACGTGCCGAGCCGCTTGTACTTGATGCGATGGGGCGTGCCGGCTTCATTCCCCAGCCGCCGCTTGCGGTCCTCTTCATATTCCGCGTAATTGCCGGCAAACCAGACGGCCCGGCTGTCGCCCTCGAACGCGAGGATATGGGTCGCGATCCGGTCGAGGAACCAGCGGTCGTGCGAGATGACCACCGCAGAACCGGGAAACTCGAGCAGTGCCTGTTCGAGCGCGCGCAACGTCTCGACATCGAGGTCGTTCGTCGGTTCGTCAAGCAGCAACAGGTTGCCGCCGGCCTTCAGCGTCCTGGCGAGGTGCACGCGGTTTCGTTCTCCGCCCGACAACAGGCCGATCTTTTTCTGTTGGTCCGTGCCGCGAAAGTTGAAGCGGCCGACGTAAGCGCGCGACGGCGTTTCGAAGGCGCCGACCTGTATCAGGTCCTGGCCGTCCGAAATTTCCTCCCACACCGTCTTGTCATCGTTCAGGCTGTCGCGAGACTGATCGACACTGGCGAGGTGTACGCTGTCGCCCAGCCGGATCGAACCCGCATCGGGTTTCTCGCCGCCGGTAATCATGCGGAACAAAGTGGTTTTGCCGGCACCGTTGGGGCCGATGATGCCGGCGATGCCGCCAGCCGGCAGTATGAAGGAAAGATCTTCCATCAGCAGTTTGTCGCCGAACCCCTTGGTCACGTGATCGACTTCGATGACGACGTCGCCCAGGCGCGGGCCGGGCGGTATGTAGATCTCGTTCGTCTCGTTGCGCTTCTGGTAGGCGGGCGAAGAGATTTCCTCGAACTGTTTCAAGCGCGCCTTCGACTTCGCCTGCCGCCCTTTCGGATTCGCGCGGACCCATTCGAGTTCAGCCTGGATGGCCTTGCGCCGCGCTTTCTCGGTCTGTTCCTCCAGCGCCAGTCGCTGTTCCTTTTGCGAGAGCCAGGACGAGTAATTGCCTTCCCAGGGGATGCCGTGGCCGCGGTCCAGTTCGAGGATCCAGCCGGCGACGTTGTCCAGGAAATAGCGGTCATGCGTCACGGCGATGACCGTGCCCGGATATTCCTCGAGGAAGCGTTCCAGCCAGGCCACGGATTCGGCATCGAGATGGTTGGTGGGCTCGTCGAGCAACAGCATGTCGGGTGCCGAAATGAGCAAACGGCAGAGGGCGACTCGCCGCCGCTCGCCGCCCGACAGAGTGCCGACACCGGCCTCCCACGGCGGCAAACGCAAAGCTTCGGCGGCAACGTCGAGTTTGCGATCGAGTTCCCAGCCGCCGGCGGCTTCGATTTCGTCCTGCAGCTTACCCTGCTCTTCGAGCAGCGCGTTCATGGCATCGTCATCCATGGGTTCGGCGAACCGCATGCTGATCTCGTTGAAGCGATCCAGCAGCGCCGCGATCGCCGCGACGCCCTCCTGCACGTTTTCGCGCACGTTCTTCTGAGGATCGAGCTCCGGTTCCTGCGGCAAGTAGCCGATATGGATGCCGGGCTGCGGCCGGGCCTCGCCGTCGAACTCGCGATCGATGCCGGCCATGATTCGCAACAGCGTGGATTTTCCTGAGCCGTTCAGTCCGAGCACGCCGATCTTGGCGCCGGGGAAAAAACTCAAGGAGATGTCTTTCAGAATAAATCGCTTCGGCGGGACCACCTTTGCGACACGATTCATTGTATATATGTATTGCGCCATACTTGATCGATTGTGCGGACCGGGCTGTCCGTCCGCCTTCAAGTCACAAAGCGCGCATTATTGCATTTTTGCCAATTGTCGGGCATGCCGACACTTGAAATAACAGAAGATAAAGAGATGACCCACGTCGCGGATGTCGGCCTGCCGGTGTTTGTCTACCGGGGCAGTGCTCTTGCGAACTACGGCTTCGGTAACGACCACCCGTTCGGCCCCGATCGGCACGACGCATTTCAGGCGGAACTGGCAGCGGCCGGACTCGGTGCGGCGATCCGGTATGCAGAAACACGGCGGGCCGGTGTCGACGAGCTGGCGCTGTTTCACACGCCGCGCTACATCGAACGCGTGTCGCGGATGTCGCAGGAAGGCAGGGGCTTTCTCGACGAAGGCGACACGCCGGCATTCCGCGGCATCTTCGATGCAGCGGCGGACGTGGTCGGCACGACCCTGGCCGCCGTTGATGCCGTCATGGTTGGCGATACAGAGCGCGCGTTCGTGCCGATCGCCGGCCTGCATCACGCCGCGAGGGACGGAGCGGCCGGGTTTTGCGTATTCAACGATTGCGGCGTCGCGGTCGAATACCTGCGCAAAAATTATGGCCTGCGGCGGATTGCCTACGTCGATATCGACGCGCACCACGGCGACGGCATGTTTTACGGCTTCGAGGCCGATCCGGACCTGGTATTCGCCGACCTGCACGAAGACGGCCGCTTTTTGTATCCGGGCACGGGGTCGGCCGACGAGACCGGTACCGGCGCCGCGAAAGGCACCAAGTTGAACCTGCCGATGCCGCCGGGCGCCGATGACGACGACTTCCATGCCGCGTGGTCAAAGGTCGTCACCTACGTCGACAGCACCGCCCCCGAATTCATCATTTTCCAGTGCGGCGCCGACAGCCTTGAAGGCGATCCCCTCACACACCTCTGCTACACCGAAGAAGCCCATGCCGCCGCCGCCAGGAGCCTCTGCGAACTGGCCGACCGCCATTGCCAGGGCCGCATCGTCGCCACCGGCGGCGGCGGCTACAACCGACGGAACCTGGCGCGCGCGTGGACTCGCGTGGTCCAGGCCTTCGCGGAGCCCTGACGCCGGGCCGCATGGTCTGGGCAGACAGGTTCGTGGCACGCGGCACCTGCACCGGGGCGTTCCTGGAAAGCCCACCCCGCTCCAGGCTTCGCGTGCCACAAACGGGGACGCCCACTACGCTACAATTGCCGGAATTGTCCGCCCGCCGCATGGAGAACGCCCAGCATGTATGTCGAGACCCCGACCATCGAAGAGTTCGATGCCGAGCTCTTTCAGGCCATCGTCGATGAAACGCGCCGCCAGGAAGAGCATATCGAGCTGATTGCCTCGGAAAATTATGCAAGCCCTCGCGTGATGGAGGCGCAAGGCTCGGTATTGACGAACAAGTATGCGGAAGGGTACCCGGGCAAACGGTACTACGGGGGTTGCGAATATGTCGACGTGGCCGAGACGCTCGCGATCGAGCGCGCGAAGGCACTGTTTGGCGCCGACTATGTCAACGTGCAGCCGCATTCCGGATCGCAAGCCAATGCCGCCGTTTGCCTCGCGCTGCTGGAACCCGGCGACACGATACTCGGTATGAGCCTGGCCGACGGCGGACACCTGACGCACGGGTCGAAAGTCAATTTTTCCGGCAAGCTGTTCAACGCGGCGCAGTACGGGGTCGTCGCGGAAACGGGACTGCTCGATTACAGCGAGGTCGAGGTGCTGGCGAAAGAGCACCGGCCGCGCATGATCATCGCGGGCTTCTCCGCTTATTCACGCGTACTCGACTGGCAGCGTTTTCGCGATATCGCGGACAGCGTCGGCGCCTGGCTGATGGTCGATATGGCGCATGTTGCCGGCCTGGTCGCGGCCGGCCTGTACCCGAATCCGGTGCCGGTTGCCGATGTCGTGACGACCACCACCCACAAGACCTTGCGCGGTCCGCGTGGCGGCCTGATCCTCGCGCGCCGGAACGACGAGCTGACGGGCAAGTTCAACTCGACGGTATTTCCCGGGATACAGGGCGGGCCGTTGATGCACGTGATCGCTGCGAAGGCGGTCGCGCTGCTCGAAGCCATGCAGCCTGAATTCCGCAAGTACCAGGGCCACGTCGTCGAAAATGCGCGCGAGATGGCAAAAGTGTTCATGGAGCGCGGCTATTCCATCGTTTCCGGCGGCACCGACAATCATCTGCTGCTCGTGTCACTGCTCGACCAGGACATCACGGGCAAGGACGCCGATGCGGCGCTCGGTCGAGCCAACATCACCGTGAACAAGAATGCGGTGCCGCGCGATCCGCGGTCGCCATTCGTCACCAGCGGTCTGCGCCTCGGTACTCCGGCGATCACGACGCGAGGATTCGGCGTCGCGGACACCGCGCGGCTGACCGACTGGATTTGCGACGTGCTGGACGACCTGGACAACGAGGTCCTGCAGAAGCGCGTGCGCGGCCAGGTCCTGGAATTGTGCCGCCGCTACCCGGTTTACGGTTAACGGGCACCGTGTCATCGATGTCGGTCGGTTCGAATGTACTGTCCCTTTTGCAGTCACGAAGAAACCAAGGTGATCGATTCGCGTCTCGCGGCCGACGGTCGCCAGATACGGCGGCGCCGGCAATGCCTGGATTGCAACGAACGGTTTACGACGTTCGAGACCGCCGAGCTGGTGATGCCGAGGCTGATCAAGTCCGACAACAGCCGCCAGCCGTTCGACGAAAATAAACTGCGCAACAGCATGATCCGGGCACTCGAAAAACGCCCGGTGGCGGCGGACGAGTTCGAACAGGCGATCGGCAGGCTCGTGCACAAACTGCGCACGATGGGAGAGCGCGAGGTGCCGTCGCGGCTGGTTGGCGATCTCGTCATGGACGAATTGCGCAGGCTGGACGAGGTGGCGTATGTCCGATTCGCGTCCGTGTACCGCAGTTTTCAGGACGTCACCGAGTTCCAGGATGAAATCAAACGCCTGCAGGAAATTTCGCGTTCCGCGGCAAACCGCGAACAGATGTCGTTGCTGCCCGAGTTTCCCGACAAAAAGCGCTGACGCCAATGCACGCCGATGAATTCTCCGTCGAGGATTGTCGCCACATGGCGCGCGCCCTCAAGCTTGCGCGAAAAGGCTGGACGACCGCACATCCGAATCCCAGGGTGGGCTGCGTGCTGGTGCGGGACGGCACGGTCGTCGGCGAAGGCTGGCACCGGAAAACCGGCGAAGCGCACGCCGAAGTCAATGCGCTGATGGCGGCGGCGGGCAGGGCGGCCGGCAGCACCGCGTACGTCACGCTGGAACCCTGTGCTCATACAGGCCGGACCGGGCCCTGCAGCCAGGCGCTCATCGATGCGCGCGTCGCGGAAGTCGTGTTCGCGCTGGAAGATCCGTCGCCGCATACGTCGGGACGCGGTCGATCATCGCTCGAAAATGCCGGCATCCGGGTGCGGGCAGGGCTCATGCAAGCGGAAGCGCGGCGCATCAACGAAGGATTTCTGTCGCGTGTCGAACGTCGGCGGCCGTTCGTGCGCCTGAAGATTGCGGCAAGCCTGGATGGCGGCACGGCGATGCAGAGCGGCGAAAGTCAATGGATCACGGACGTGCATGCCCGGCGGGACGTGCAGCGGTTGCGCGCTGCCTGTGGCGCAATCCTGACCGGTGTGGGCACCGTGCTCGCCGATGATCCAACCCTCGGCGTCAAGGATGCGGCCGCGGTCAGCCGTCCGCCCCTGCGCGTGATCGTCGACAGCCGCCTGCGCACGCCCTGCACCGCAAGGATGCTGGCTCTGCCGGGTGACACCGCGATTTTTTGCACCGACGACAGCAACCGCGAGGCGCTGGAATCCGCGGGCGCAAGCGTGTACACGGCGGGCGTGGGCGGTGAGCGCGTCGATCTGCCCGCGATGCTGTCGCAACTGGCCGCATTCGACATCAACGACCTGCTCGTGGAAGCGGGGCCGCGGCTCGCCGGCAGCCTGCTGGCGTCAGACCTGGTCGATGAGCTTGTGATTTATATGGCGCCGCATATCATGGGTAGCGAAACCCTCCGGATGTTTGCGACGCCGGATCGGCTTGCGCTTCGGGATCGCTCGAACCTGAATATCGTCGAGGTGCGCCGTGTCGGACGCGACCTCAAGTTGACGGCGCGCCCCGAACCGCAATCGCAATAGTGAATCAGCATGTTTACCGGCATCATCAAGGCAATGGGGAAAGTCGAGCGGATTCAGCCGCAGGGCGGCGATCTGCGTTTATCGATCGGCTGTAAAGAACTGCCCTGGCTCGACTATGCAAGCGGCGACAGCGTCTCGGTCAACGGCGTCTGCCTGACGGCGCTCGAATTGCGGCAGGACGGCTTCGACACGGACGTATCCAGGGAAACGCTGGATGTGACGTCGCTCAAGTCTCTCGGCGCGAAATCGCCGGTGAATCTCGAACCCGCCTTGATCGTCGGGGAACGCCTCGGCGGACATTTCGTGAGCGGCCACGTCGACTGCGTCGGCACCGTTCTGGACCTGCGGCGAGACGCGCGGTCGATCCGGTTGCGCATCGAGCTGGCGCCCGGCTTTCGCCGTTACCTTGCACGGAAAGGATCGATCGCGGTGGATGGCGTCAGCCTTACCATTAACGAGGTATCGGAGCAGTCTTTCGACGTGAATATCATTCCCCATACGGCTGAAAGCACTATCATGGGAAGTTATACGGCAGGTACCCGCGTCAATATCGAAGTCGACCTGATCGCGCGCTACCTGGAAAGTCTGATGCAGGATGGCAGGGGCATGTCACAGGAATTTTTGCGAGCACACGGTTATGCGTAACACTACCCGGATTCGCCCGAAGGCGGCTTCGACGTTCAGCAGCATCGAGGACATCATCGCCGATGTTCGCGCCGGCAAGATGGTCATCATGGTGGATGACGAAAATCGCGAAAACGAAGGCGATTTACTGATGGCCGCGGCGAAAGTCCGGCCGGAGGACATCAATTACATGGCGCGTTACGGCCGTGGACTGATCTGCCTGACGATGACCCGGGAACGCTGCGCGCAGTTGCGCCTGCCGCTGATGGTGGATGACACCGATCAACGGCACGCCACCAATTTCACCGTTTCGATCGAAGCCGCCGAGGGCATCACGACCGGTATCTCCGCGCACGACCGGGCGCGGACGGTGCAGGTCGCGGTCGCGCCCGATGCGCGGCCGGAGCACCTGTGCCAGCCGGGACACATATTCCCGGTCATGGCGCAACCGGGCGGCGTACTGACGCGGGCCGGCCATACAGAAGCCGGCTGCGACCTTGCACGACTCGCCGGTTTCGAGCCGGCCGCGGCCATCGTGGAAATTCTGAATGAGGACGGCAGCATGGCGCGCCGGCCCGATCTCGAGGCGTTCTCGCGAGAACACAAGGTCAGAATCGGCACCATTGCCGATCTCATTCGCTACCGGCTCGAAAAGGAATGCTACGTCGAACGCATCGCCGAGCAGACCGTCGAGACAGCGTACGGCGAGTTTCAAATGTATTGTTATGACGACCACGTCAATCGTACCGTGCACATTGCGCTGGCCAGGGGTGACATCCGGACCGCCGCCGCGCCGCTGGTGCGGGTGCACATCCAGGACACGCTGGGCGACGTACTCGGCGTACTGAGCCCGGTGTTGGGCCATTCGCTCGACAGCGCCATCGAGCGGATCTCACACGAAGAAGCCGGGATCGTGGTCGTGCTGCGAGAGCAGGAATCGTCGCGCGAACTGATGGAGAAGGTCGAATCCCTGGCGCAGGCTCGCGACGATTTGCGCGACCGGCGGAGCGGCGAGGCCGTCCTCAAGACCTACGGCGTCGGTGCGCAGATTCTCAAGGATCTAGGGGTCCATCGCATGCGCGTCCTGTCCGCGCCGAAGCAGATGCACGGTATCTCCGGCTTCGATCTGGAAGTGATCGAATACGTGGAGAGCTGACGCGGTCGCCCGCCTGACGATCTCCCACGGCGATCATGGAACCCCCTGTGGGAGCCCGCCATGCGGGCGACAAGACCTCAAATGAACCTTGGCGGACAAACATGCAACCCATAAAAACCATCGAAGGCGACCTGATCGTCCGTGACGCGAAATTCACGATCGTTGCATCGAGATTCAACAATTTCATTGTCGAATCGTTGATCAAGGGCGCCCTCTCCTGCCTGCAGCGGCATGGCGCCAACGAGGCCGACCTGGACCTCGTTCGTGTGCCCGGTGCCTATGAACTGCCGCTCGCGGTCGAGAAAGTGGCCGCCGCGCGGCGCGCGGACGGCATCGTGGCGCTGGCCGCCGTCATTCGCGGCGCGACGCCGCATTTCGACTACGTGGCCGCCGAATGCACGCGCGGTGTCTCTGCGGCCGCGCGCGCGCACGGCGTTCCGGCAGGCATCGGCATCCTGACGGTCGATACCATCGAACAGGCGATCGAACGGGCGGGCACCAAGGCCGGGAACAAGGGCGAAGAAGCGGCGCTCGCGGTCATCGAGATGGTCAATCTGCTGCGCCGTCTCGAGTAGTGCACTAGGATTGTCGATATGGCCAGAGCGGAATCCCGTGGCGCGCGCAGCCGCGCTCGCGAGTTGCTGGTTCAGGCGCTGTACCAGATGCAGATCACCGGTCACGGCCGGTCGGAGCTGATGGCGCAGTTTCGCGAACGGCCGGAGTATCAGCGGGTCGACCAGGATTACTTCGACGAAGCCCTGCGCGGCATTCTCGACCAGCAGCTTGAGCTCGATGAACTGTTGTCGGAGCTCGCCGACCGGCCGACCTCGCAGCTCGACCCGGTCGAACGCGGCATCCTGATGCTCGGTCTCTACGAACTCCGCCTGCAACTCGAAGTGCCCTTTCGCGTCATCATCAACGAGGCGGTCAATCTCGCGAAGCGCTTCGGTGCGCTTGACGGACACAAATACGTCAATGCCGTACTCGACCGCGCTGCGGCGAAAGTCCGCCCGCCACAAAACAATGGATGAGTTCGAAATCATTCGCCGTTACTTTGTCCGGCAAGGGCGAGACGACAGCGTGCGGACGGGTATCGGCGACGACGGCGCCGTTCTGTTGCCGGCCGCAGGCCGCGCGCTGGTCTCGGTTGTGGATACGATGATCGAGGGCGTCCACTGGCCGCCCGCGTTGCCTCCCAGGGATGTCGGGTATCGCGCGGTCGCCGTGAACGTCTCGGACATTGCAGCGATGGGCGGGACACCGCGCTGGATGACGCTCGCGCTCACGCTGGCAGCGGCCGACGAAGAATGGCTGCGGGAATTTTCGGCCGGTCTCTTTGAAGCGGCGGCCGAGTTTGGCGTGTCGCTCGTGGGCGGCGACACGACACAGGGCGGGCAAACGGTCGTCACCGTGCAAGTGACCGGTGATGTCGACCCGGAGCACGTGCTGGAACGGACCGGCGCCGCGGCCGGCGACGGCATTTACGTGACGGGCACGCCGGGCGACGCGGCCGGCGGCGTCGCACTGCTCGCACATCCACGCAGCGAGACCGCGGACGGTCGCTACCTGATCGGCCGTTTTTCCCGCCCGCGCATTCGGGTGGCTTTTGCGACGGCGCTCGCAGAGTTCGCGAGCGCGGCGATCGACCTGTCGGACGGCCTCATGGCCGATACCGGGAGACTGCTCGACGCCAGCGGTGCCGGGGGTTCCATCGATGCCGTCCAGGTACCCCTATCCGGGGAATTGCGGCGCGCATTCGGCGACCCGCAAGCGCTGCAGTTTGCCTTGACCGGCGGCGACGATTACGAGCTCTGCTTCACTGCACCGCCGCGGGCGGAAACAGACCTGCTGGCGCTGGCGACGCGGCAGGGAATCCGCGTAACACGGATCGGTGTGGTAGAGGAGGCTGCCGGGCTTCGTTGTGTGAAAGAAGGCCGGGAGCTGCAAATTGCGGACCCGGGTTACGTGCATTTCCGGTGAACGGCATCACGCAGGCGGAATTGCGCAACCGGGTCTTCCGAGATCCGGTCAAGCTGCTGGCGTTCGGCCTCGGTGCCGGGCTTTCGCCGCTGGCGCCGGGCACCTGCGGGTCGATCGTCGGCGTCCTGCTTGCCTGGCTTTGCTGGCCGCTGCCGCTCCCTGCGCGCATCGGGGTGGGGGTAGCGCTCGTCCTGTCCGGGATCTGGCTGTGTGGCGAGGCGGCCCGCCGTCTGCGGGTGCACGATCATCCGGGGATCGTGTGGGACGAGATCGCGGCCATGTACCTGGTGTTGTTGACGGTGCCGCTCTCGATCGGCCTGTGGGCGCTGGCATTCCTGCTGTTTCGCCTCTTCGATATCTGGAAACCCTGGCCGATTCGGGACCTGGATCACAGACTCAGGAATGGCGCGGGAATTATGCTCGATGACCTCACAGCCGCGCTGTATGCCGCATTGATGCTCGGATTCGGCAGGTGGCTCATGTCCTGATCAATCTGAGTAGAATATGGCCAGCAGCGTTACGGAACTCAAGCGCGCGCCCGACGTACCGGAGAAGATCGGCAAGTACGTCATCATCAACAAAGTCGGTAAGGGCAGCACCGGTACCGTCTACCTGTCGCACGACCCTTACTATCGCCGCGACGTCGCGATCAAGGTCTACAACATCGAGGAAAACTCCGACGCGGACCGCGCGCGCGTGTCGCGCAAGATGTTCTTCAACGAGGCGCACATGGTCGGCATGCTGCAGCATCCGAACATCATGCCGATCTACGACGCCGGCGAGGAATCCGGCAAGTATTACGTCGTAACTGAGCACATCCAGGGAGCCCGTACGCTCGCGGCGTATTGCCGGCCGGACAATCTGCTGCGGGTCGACGATGTCGTCGAAATCATCTACAAATGCGCGAAGGCGTTGCACTATGCGCATGGCCGCGGCGTGATCCACAGGGACATCAAGCCCAGCAACGTCATGCTGACGACCGACAATGACGTCCGGATCATCGATTTCGGTATCGCGATCGTCAACGATTCGGAGATTTCGCGCATCGAGGGCATCGCAGGCTCGCCGAGTTACATGTCGCCCGAGCAGGTGCAATCGGAAGAGCTGAGTTCCCGCTCCGACATCTATTCGCTCGGCGCCGTGCTGTATGAACTCCTGACAGGCTTCCGGCCGTTTCGCGCAGATAACCTTTCGAAACTGCTGCACCAGATCGTGTATGCAACGCCGCCGCCGATTCATACGTATCGCGACGATCTGCCGGAAGAACTGGAAAACGTCGTCGCGATGGCCCTGCAAAAAGACCCGGCAAAGCGCTGCCAGAGCGGCAACGCGATGGCGGCGGATCTCACGCGCGTCCACAAGGATCTGCGCGCGAAGTACGACAGCCTCGACAACCAGGAACATTTCGACCTGCTGCGCTCGCTGACGTTCTTCCACGAGTTTTCGCACGCGGAAATCTGGGAGGTTCTGCGCGCCAGCGACTGGCACGAGTACAAGGATGGCGAGGACATCGTGCGCGAAGGCGAGATGGACGATCGCTTTTACATCATCGTCGCCGGCAAGGCCGACGTCGAAGCCAACGGCAAGAAACTCGGCGTGCTTTCGAATGGCGACTGTTTCGGTGAAACGAGCTATGTGCGCGGCGCGAAACGAACGGCATCGATCCGCGCCAATGGCAACGTTACCATCCTCCGCGTGAGCTCGACCCTGATGGAGCAGGTGTCGTCGGCCTGTCAATTACGCTTCAACAAGGTATTTTTGCGGGCGCTCATTACGCGGCTGCAGGGCGACAGTAACACGCAGACCTGAGCAAGCGGTCGCGCACGGCGGCTTGTACATCGGCTTTGCTGCAGCCCGCCATGCGGGCGACCATCGGTTATTCCGGCTCGTCGGCTTCGAATTCCTGCAAGGCTTCCTCGCCGCCGGCGCTTTTCAGCAGGATCTCCACCCGCTGTTCCGCATCCTTGAGTGCGGCCTGGCAGTTGCGGGTCAGTTTGATGCCCTGTTCGAATTTCTTCATCGCCTGCTCGAGCGGCAGTTCGCCGCTTTCGAGTTCGTCGATGAGCTTTTCCAGTTCCTGCAGGGATTTCTCGATGTTCAGGGATGTGTTGCCGGACATGTGTTCGCCGCTTTACGTCGCTTCTGGTTATGATGGGCGCGCTACGCTACCGTGGTGCGGCGGCAGCGTCAACGTACCGGGCCACACGGCCTCGGCCGGGGGCTTTGACAGGGCTCGCGGCGCGTTGACATCAGCGGCGGCGCGGCTTAGAGTGCCAGTGGTTAGACTAAGTCTAAATGTACACGGGATACATCCCTGAGAGGAACCAACATGGCATTGAGAGGCAGCAAGACGGAAACCAATCTGAAAGACGCATTTGCGGGAGAATCGCAGGCGAATCGCCGCTATCTGTACTTCGCGGCGAAGGCCGATGTTGAAGGCTACAACGACGTCGCCGCAGTATTCCGTTCGACCGCCGAAGGCGAAACCGGGCATGCGCACGGTCATCTCGAATACCTCGAGGAAGTCGGCGACCCGGCCACCGGATTGCCGATCGGCGGCACTGCCGTGAACCTGGCTTCAGCCATCGCCGGCGAAACCCACGAGTACACGGACATGTATCCCGGCATGGCGAAGCAGGCCCGCGAGGAGAGGTTCGAAGAAATCGCCGACTGGTTCGAGACCCTCGCGAAAGCCGAGCGGTCCCATGCCAACCGTTTCCAGAAAGCACTGGACACGCTGGGCGACTGACCCGTCTTCAGGGACCGGAGCGGATGGCGGCACACGCCTGCGGTGCGGGCTGCGGCAGGGTACCCGCGACTTCTGCGGGTGATCCATCCGGAGCCTGCCGCGCGGGCGAGCGCGCCGTCGTCAGCCCGCCACCGTGACCGATGCGAAAAAGATGAGCGATCACCGCGAGGGCAGCGTCGAGGCGCCCAGCCGCCACGCCATTGCCTGGCAGACCGAAGCGTACTACGACGAACCCGCGCTCATGCAAGAACTGGAACGCGTCTTCGACATTTGCCACGGCTGCCGCCGCTGCTTCAATCTGTGCCACGCGTTCCCGACCCTGTTCGAGGCGATCGACGAATCGGACAGTATGGAACTCGACTCGGTACCGAAAGAGGTCTACTGGGACGTGGTCGATCACTGTTACCTGTGCGACATGTGCTACATGACCAAGTGTCCGTATGTGCCGCCGCATCCGTGGAACGTCGATTTTCCGCATCTCATGTTGCGGGCCAAGGCAAGCCGATTCAGGAAAAAGGGAGCATCGAAGCGCGATCGCATTCTGAGTTCGACGGATGCCGTCGGCCGTTTCGCGGGTATCCCGATCGTCGCGCAGGCGGTCAATGCCGGTAACCGCAGCAAGACCGGCCGCAAGCTGCTCGAAAAAACGCTGGGCGTGCACAAGGACGCGCCCATACCGCCTTATCAATCGAAAACGGCACGCAGACGCTTGCGCAAGCACCGGAAGGAGTCGGGCGAAACCGCCGAAGCGACGGCCGCGACGCGCGGCAAGGTCGTGCTGTTCGCCACCTGTTATGGCAACCGCAACATGCCGTCGCTCGCCGAAGACCTGGTGGCGGTATTCGGGCACAACGGCATTCCGGTGGCGCTCGCAGGAAAGGAAGTGTGCTGCGGCATGCCGAAACTCGAATTGGGTGATCTCGAAGCCGTGGCGCGTGCGAAAGAAATCAATATCCCGGAGCTGGCATCCTGGGTCGAGCGCGGCTGGGATATCGTGACGCCCATTCCGTCCTGCACGCTGATGTTCAAACAGGAGTTGCCGCTCATGTTTCCGCATGAACGGGCGGTGGCTCTGGTGCGTGACGCGATGTTCGATCCATTCGAATACCTCATGTTGCGGCACAAGGCGGGCAAGCTTCGCACCGATTTCCGCCGATCGCTCGGCAAGGTCGCATACCAGGTGCCGTGCCATCTGCGCGTGCAGAACATCGGGCTGAAGACGCGGGAACTGCTGCTGTTGACTCCCGGCAGCGAAGTCCTGGCCATCGAACGCTGTTCCGGGCATGACGGAACGTACGCGGTCAAACAGGAATTTCACGAAATTTCCAGGAAGATCGCCGCACCGGTCGTGAGGAAAGTGACGCAAAGCGACGCGCAGCATTTCGTCAGCGACTGCCCGATGGCGGCGGAGCAGATCGCGCAGGAGCTTCCACACCACACCGCGGCGCACCCGATGGGTCTGCTGCGTTACGCCTACGGGATATGAGGGACCATGCAAAAACTGACCCGGCAGAACCTTTACAGTCTTGAGCAGTATTCCGAGATCAGGAACGAGTTTCGCAAGCAGCTCATCGAACACAAGCGCGACCGCCGCCTGCAACTGGGCGCCAACGCGACGCTTTATTTCGAAGATAGTTTGACGATGAAATACCAGGTTCAGGAAATGCTCCGCATCGAGAAAATTTTCGATGCGGCAGCTATCGTGGATGAACTCGACGCCTATAACCCGCTGATCCCCGACGGCAGCAACTGGAAAGCCACCTTCATGGTCGAGTTTCCGGACGTCGACGAACGCAGGGAGAAGTTGCAGCAGCTTGTCGGCATCGAGGACAGCGTCTGGCTGCAGATCGGCGCACTGGAAAAAGTCAGGCCGATCGCAGACGAGGATTTGCAGCGCGACGACGTGGACAAGACGTCAGCGGTCCATTTTTTGCGCTTTGAACTCGATCAGGCAGGGGTCAAGGCATTGAAGGGTGGCGCAGAACTCGCGGCGGGCATCGATCACAGGAATTATCGGGTCGAGGTGCGGCCGGTCGCGGACAACATACGGAAGGCGCTGCTGAACGATCTGGATTGATTGGGGTTGGTCCTCGGGGCGGCAGCGGAGACTGTAACGCGGTCGCCCTTCGCAGATAACTGCTCCTGCGTTATCTGCATTCGCGCCATCCATGGCGCTCGGCGGGCTCCTACAGGGGCAGACATTGCCTCATCATGTTGCTGCCGCGTTGTGCTCGAATCTCGTGGCAACGGCGGCGTGCTATCCTGTTAGAATCGCGCCGTGCATTCGCTTGTGGCGTTCAGGATTAGATGAGTAAACGATACGACGCGGCCGATATCGAGGTCCTGAGCGGCCTCGAGCCCGTGCGGCGGCGGCCGGGCATGTACACGGACACGACGCGGCCGAACCACCTCGTCCACGAGGTGGTGGACAACAGCGTCGACGAAGCACTCGCCGGCTACTGCAAGAAAATCGAAGTCGTCTTGCACGGCGACGGTTCGGTCGAGGTCAGCGACGACGGGCGCGGCATGCCGGTCGATCTGCATC
>JBOHZD010000321.1:0-16008 GCA_050738315.1 Woeseiaceae bacterium | reverse complement strand
GTTATGACTCCGTTTCGCTGGTTTCGCGGTGCGCATCGCGTTCCGCGGCGGTGCCGTGACTGCGCAAATTGTAGCGATTTATTTTTTCGACCAGGGTCGTGCGCCGCATGCCGAGTTTATCTGCCGCAAGCTGGACGACGCCATCCGAATGTTCGAGTGCGGAACTGATCATGTCTCGTTCGAGCCCGGCCAGATGCTGCTTCAGATCCAGTCCGTCTACGGGCAACTGCTCCGTGCCACCTATGAAAGGCACGGCCAGGTCGTCGTTATCGGTGTCCGGCACCTGCGACCGCGGCCTGAGCGGCCAAGGCAATGCGCCCGCGTCGATACGGCCATTGGGTCGAACCACCACAAGGCGCTCGATCAGGTTGCCGAGTTCCCGTGCATTGCCGGGCCAGGAATACTCCCGCAATACCTGCATGGCGTCATCCTCGATCTGCAGCCGAACTCCGTAGCGGTCATACACCCGCGCGATCATCTCACGCACCAGCAGGGGTATATCCTCCGACCGATGGCGCAATGGCGATATTTCGATGGGAAAAACGCTGAGTCGATAATAAAGGTCTTCACGAAACCGGCCGTGTTCGATCTGACGCGCCAAGTCGCGATGAGTTGCGGCAATGACGCGTACCTCGACCGGGATGGGGGTACCGCCGCCCACTCTTTCAATGACCCGTTCCTGCAGAACGCGCAGCAATTTCACCTGCATCGGCATCGGCATGTCACCGATCTCATCGAGAAAAACCGTCCCTCCGTCTGCAAGTTCGAATCTGCCGATGCGGCGGGTCACCGCGCCGGTAAAGGCACCGCGTTCGTGCCCGAACAACTCGCTCTCGAGAAGTTGTTCAGGGATGGCGCCGCAATTGATGGCGACGAACGCGCCCGTGCGGCCGGAACGTCTGTGGATCTGTCGGGCAACGACCTCCTTGCCGGTTCCCGACTCACCGGTGATAAGCACGGTCGCACTGGAAGGTGCGACCCGCTGCACCAGGGATTCGATGGCCCTGATATCGCCGCTATCGCCGACGAGATGCTCGCCGGACGGCAAGCTGTCTTCGCGTCGCCGCTGGCTGTGGGAGGCCCAGATCTCCTCCAGCACGTCACCCAGCTCATCGAATTGGACCGGGAACTTGAGCGCATAGAGCCGCGCCCAGGGAAACTCTTCCTTAAGCATGACACTCCGGGGCATTGACGATGACGATCGGCACATTCGGATCGTGCTCTCCTACGTCCGCGATCACTCGATGCAATCGGTCATCATCGAGATTGCCGCAGAGGAAGACTGCCGCGAGACGGTGCTCGCCAACGCACGAGCGCCAGTCCTCCGGCGGCGCAATCTGCACCTGCGGTACGTCCATAAATTCGATCAGCGATTTCAGGTTCTCTGCCCGATCGGGCACGTCGTCAACAATCAGGACCAGGAGTGGCGCGATCAACATGATTCGCTCCCTCCGCTGACCGCGGTTCGCATTGTCTGGGTCTTCAATTCGGGTCGCGTGCCTCCTGGATGTGGTCCGATACGCCCATCTTTTGCGAGCTGCAGATTCTGCGGACCATGGGAAGAATCCTGGGAATTATCGGCTAAATATATAGGAATAACCAACCGGAGATTTCACATTATGCGATATCCGCCGCCGGAGGCCGTTAAAGGGGCGGGATTTTCAGCCGATAACCCGATCAGTGCTTCATGCCGAGCCGTGCCGGTCCAGGGACGCGGACTCTGCGCGTCCGGGCGAACGGAGGAACGGATTTTGGACCTGGCTACACTCATCGGCCTGATCGGCGCATTTGCAATTGTCCTGGCATCCATCCTGATCGGCGGCTCCGCCGGCACGTTTTTCAATACACCATCGCTGTTGATCGTCCTGGGCGGTAGTGCACTCGTCACGATGATGAAATTCAGCCTGGGCCAGTTCACGAGTGCAGCGTCGATCGCAGTAAAAGCCTTCCTGCACAAGCCCTCCTCGCCCGAAGAGCTGATCGGCACCGCCGTTCAACTCGCCAGGACGGCGCGCCAGGGAGGACTGCTCGCACTTGAAGACGCCGAAGTACCCGATGAGTTCATGAGAGCGGGCCTCGGACTGGTCATCGACGGTCATCCGGGTGACGTCGTTCGGTCGATGCTGTCGAAAGACATTCACCAGACACTGCAAAGGCACAGCGAAGGTCAGGCCATCTTCAAGGCGATCGGCGATGTCGGACCGGCAATGGGTATGATCGGCACATTGATCGGCCTGGTGCAGATGTTATCCAGCATGGACGATCCGAAGCAGATCGGACCGGCCATGGCGGTCGCCTTGTTGACGACCCTCTACGGCGCGCTGCTCGCCAATCTGTTCGCACTGCCGATCGCCCACAAGCTTGCGGTCAGGAGCCGCGAGGAAAGCTTTCGCAAATCGCTGATCATTGATGCGCTTCTCTGCATCCAGTCGGGCCAGAATCCGCGCGTCATCGAGAATATGCTCGAGCGGTACCTGCCGAAGTCGAAACGCCAGCAGGACGAAATCGATGCTTAGCTTCGACCCTGAAAACGGCAATCACCCGGCCGGCTTGGCACCCTGGGTGATGACATTCGCGGACCTGATGACACTGTTGATGTGCTTTTTTGTGTTGATGCTGTCATTTTCCGAGATGGACGTCGCCAGGTTCAAGCTGTTGTCCGGCTCCGTGAAAGACGCCTTCGGTGTGCAGACAATCGTCGACGCAAGGACGATACCGAAAGGCACCAGCATCATCGCGCAGGAGTTCAGTCCCGGCGTCCCGGACCCGACGGCGATGAACGTCGTCAACCAGTTCACCGTCGATTCGAACGACGACACCCTGGAAGCGTTGGCAGCACAGGCACGTCTGGCGCAGGAAACCGCGGACCACGTCCGGCGCATACGCGCGGCACTCTACGAGGAAATTGCAAACGGCAGTGTGTCCGTGCAGACGGAAGGGCTGAAGATCATTATTCATATCCTGGAGAACGCTTCTTTCGACTCGGGCTATGCCGACGTGCGGCCGGAGTTTCTGCCTGTGCTGACGAAAATAGGCGGCCTGATCGACGGCAACAGCGGCACCGTGACGGTGTCCGGTCATACGGACAACGTGCCGATCGCGAATGAACGCTTCCGTTCGAACTGGGAATTGTCGACGTCCCGCGCGGTATCCGTCGCACATGAATTGCTGCGGACGTCGTCTCTCGACGAAAGGCGCTTCGTCGTCACTGGACACGCCGATACGCAGCCCCGCGCAGCGAACGACAGCGAAGAGAACCGTGCCAGGAATCGTCGCGTCGACATCAGCATCGTCCGCGGTACCGAGCTGGACACGAAACAGTACATCCACATCGACGGTGTGTCGGCCGGCAGCGCCGAAAGTGAGGAGTCCGACCATGGCTAGCGAACGAGAAAACCGTCGCTCATTCCGGATGTTCGAGACCGTACACCTGGACTACGAAGTGATCAGTGACCGTGAATTTCACGAGGGCCGGGCGCGACGCAAGATTCGACTTGGAACGGCCGACGGCCTGCGATCGACGATTCTCGATCTCGAGGCGAGGCTTGCCGAGCGTCTCTATCTGCTGCGCGCGGAATCCAGCGTAACAGCAGAATGCATTTCCCTGCTGAACGAAAAACTCAGCATACTCGTCGACCATATTCCGGAAGTCCGCGAGTCGAAGTCATCCCTCGCGAGACGGGACCCGCAACTCTGCGAGCTGGGCGCAGACGGCATGTTGTTCGGTACGGACAAGGAAATTGCACCCGGTATTCGCCTGGCATTGCGCTTCCTGCTGTCGTCGTCCCATCGCTACATCGAAACTTTCTGCATCGTCGTGCGCGAGGCCCCGCCGCCCGACCCGGACGACCAGCGGCACCCGTTCGCGATCGTCGTCGCATTCGTCGACATGGAACCGTCGCAGAAGGAAGTCATTATCCAGCACCTGTTCAACCGGGAATCCGAGACGTTACGGGCGCGCAGGCAGCAGCTGGACGCGTGACGTCCAGACTGCCGGCAGGCGGAGCCTTCCCAGGGGACCCAGGCTCCGCGTGGGGGCAGGAAGAGACCTCAACCAGGCTAATGCGTTCTCGCGTGCAGGCGCACCATCAACTGCGCGGCGCCTTTGTTGAGGCCGCACGTCCGGGTGAGCGCGTCGGCGTCTGCGCCGCTTTTGACCATGCGCACTGCGCTTTCGTATGGCGATTCGCTGTCCTCGTGTTGTCGCAGCACTTTTTCTTTCTGCAATAGTTCGTCGGCGATTTTCTGCAGGGTGAGGATGCGTTGATTCACGGCTTCGGATTGCGGGTCGTCAGGTACGCTTGCGGCCGGTGCACTTGCAGCTTGGGTGTGGAAGTTTGCCGGGCGCCGCAGCAGGCGCTGGCAGCGCAATACGGCGAGCGCGGCTGCTGCTGCCAGCAGTGCATTCGACAGCAACAGGATATTGATGGAGACCAGGTAGTCCAGGTTCATCATACGTACTCGTCAATCGTGGGTTTGTGTTCGTCCTCGTCGGGGTCCGCGTCCGTGTCTGGTGGCAACCGTTCCTTGCGCTCGCCGGATTCGCGGTCCTTCGTAGCAGGCTTGACCGGTCGCATCGGATAAGCCGGTGCCGTCGGTTTGATGCCGCGCAGCGGATCGGACATCCTCATCTCTCCATCATCGAGCGCAAGCGGACCAATGCCTGGCCATGAATCTGGCAGATTCTCGACTCGCTGACTTCCAGCACGGCGCCGATTTCCTTGAGATTCAGCTCGCGCTCGTAGTAGAGCGACAATACCAGGCGCTCCCGCTCCGGCAGCCGCCGGATCGCATCGGCAAGCTGGGCGCGAAACTGGGCTCTGCCGAAGGTCTGTTCCGGCGTTTCGGCGTCGCTGTCCGGCAGGCCGCGGCCGTGTTCTCCATGCTCGACCGATTCTTCGAGACTGAACAGCCTGCAGCCCGCGGCATCCTGCAGGATGCCGTGGTATTCATCGAGCGTGATCTTCAGGTCTGCCGCAACTTCGCGCGCTTCGGCGGCTCTGCCGGTGCGGGATTCGATCGCGTGCATCGCCTGTGTCACTTGGCGGATTTTCTGGTGCACGGACCGTGGCGTCCAATCCAGTTTCCGCACTTCGTCCAGCATCGCGCCGCGAATCCGGATGCCGGCATACGTGTCGAAGCTGGCGCCGCGGGACGCATCGAAATTGCCGGCGGCTTCCAGCAGGCCGATCATGCCGGACTGCATCAGGTCATCGATTTCGACCGACGATGGAAGCCGCGCCGCGAGATGACAAGCGATGCGCTTGACCAGCCCGATGCCCTGTGAAACGAGTTCATCCTGTGACGGATAGACATTGGCCAGCACGCCGCCGTATGCGTTCATGCGCCGCCTCCGGTCTGGACCACAGGACCCTGGAGCAGTCGTTCGAAGAAGAATTCGATGTTGCCATTCGACGCGCGCACCGGGATTCGATCGATACGGCATGCGATTTCCCGAAACGCCTTACTCGAACCGCTGCGTGGATAGGCGTCGACGACTGCGCGCTGTTCCTGTACTGCGCGGCGTAGAAACCTGTCCTCCGGTATGTTACCGAGATGCCGCAATACGACATCCAGATAACGGTCGGTGACTTTGCGAACCTTGTCGAACAGGCGATGGCCGTCAGCCGTATCGCGCGTCTGGTTGGTCACAATCTGAAAATGCGATATGCCGTAGTGGCGGCTGAATACCTTGATCAACGCGTAAGCATCGGTGATCGAGGCCGGCTCGTCGCACATGACGACGACGGCTTGCTGCGACGCCTGGACGAAGCGGGCAACGGATGGGGAAATACCCGAGGCCGTGTCGATGACCAGTATCTCCGGCTGATCCGGCAGCTCTGCAAACGCATGAATGATCGCCGCCTGCGAAGCGTTGGGCAGATCCGTCATTGCGTGGTTGCCGGACGTCGCCGGGACGATTCTGATATCGCCCGGACCCTGCATGATCGTGCTCGCGAGATCGGCATCACCGCCGACGACGTGCGCAAGATTGAACTGCGGCTGCAGGCCGAGCAACACGTCGACGTTCGCCAGGCTGAGATCGGCGTCCAGCAGCATGACATTGCGTCTGCACTGGCCGAGCGCTACCGCGATGTTGGTCGCCACGTTCGTCTTGCCGACACCGCCCTTGCCGCTGGTTACGGCAATGACCTTGACGGGCCGTCGTGCCATTACGCGTTCGACCAGCGACTGCTGACTTTCCTTAAGCATGCGCAACACTCACGAACCCGTAGTTTTCCGCCATCGTTCGTTCGTCGATCCGCGGCTCGCTCATTTCAAGGCACTCGACGGCCCGATTGACCAGCCACAATTTCTTTTTGTCGGCCGGATGCAGGTCGTCCGGTATCCGCTGGCCATCCGACAGCCATGCAGCCCCGAGTTCGTGACGAATCAAGGTGCCGATGACGCAACCCAGTTGCGCCGCTTCGTCAATCTTTGTGATGACCGCACCGGCCAGCGGCACCCGGCTGAACTGCCGCACTGTCTCGTCGAGGCCCGCCTCCTGGCTGGCCGCGGAAAGGGTGAGATAAAAACGGATGCGCGTGCCGTGTTCACGGTAGGCTGCAAGCCGGGTCGACAATGCCATGTCGCGCTGACTGAGCCCCTCGGTATCGATCAGTACCAGGCGTTTGTGCTGCAACCGGTCCAGGATGCCGGTCAGTTCGCCGGCGTCGCTCGCCGCGTGCACTTTGACGCCGATGATGTTGCCGAATGCCTCCAGGTGTTCCCTTGCCCCGATGCGAAACGCATCGGCACAGACCAGCGCAATGCCCTGCGCGCCGTTTTGCATCGCGTAGCGGGCTGCGATCTTCGCAATCGTCGTGGTCTTGCCGACGCCGGTCGGACCGATCAGCGCCACGGTGCCGCCTTGCGTCAGCAACTCATCGCTCGTCACGGGAATGGTCTGCGCCAGTTTGACTAACGGCTCGCGCCAGAGCTGCCGGATCCCTTCGATCGGTTCGAGGCTGTTGACGATCGTGTTTGCCACATCCGGCGGCAATCCGATCCGCGCCAGGTTGCGCAATACCTGCGCGCGCAACGGCGTGCGGCGAGTGCTGTTCTTCCATACCAGCCCGGAGAGCTGCGTTTCCAGCAGACCGCGCAGCGATGACAGTTCGGAGCGCATGCCGGCGAGCGCCGCAATGTCGGCGGAGTTCCGCTCCGCTTTGCTGGTGTCTTGCGACACGCCTTGCGCGGCCGGCGCGATCGCCGCGGTCTTCGTCGCGGCAACGGGCCGGGCCGCGGCCGGCCGCCGGCGCACGGGTCTTTCCTCGAGCGACGCCGCAGGCGCCACGGGCCGCGCCGCGGATTCGCTCTCTGCGCCGCCGTCCGGCTGGCTCGTCGTCATGGGGCCCAGTGCCTGCCGCATCAGTGCCTCGTCGTAATCGACGGCTGCGATCACCTCGATGCCCCCTTCGACTCGTCTGTTCGACAGAATGACGGCATCGGCGCCCTGCTCCTGCCGCACTTTGCGCAGAACCTGGCGCATATCGGTGTCGATAAATCTCTTGATCTTCACGGTCATTCCTCAATGCATTTTCTGAAAACTTTGTGCGTCACTGCCCGTCAGCTCACCGCCGCCAGCATCTGAATCCGTTTGTCGTCGGGTATTTCGTTGTATGCCAGGACGTGGAGATTGCGGATGCCGCGCAGCATCCGCGACAACCATGGGCGCAAATTCGGGGCGACGAGCAGCACTGCGGGCTCGCCCGCGATTTCCTGTTTTTGGGCCTGGTCGCTCAAGCGTTCGTGCAGGCGCGCAACGAGTCCGGGCTCGATGCCGAGACTTGCGCCATCGCGCGACGATTCATTCAGCACCCGCTCCAGTTCCGGCTCGAGGGTCAATACGGGCAGATCGCCGCGCATGCCGGCCACCGACTGGACGATGGAACGGCCCAGCGCCACCCGGACGGCTGCCGACAGCGCATCGGGATCCTGGGTTTTCGTGCCCTGCTCCGTCAGCGTCTCCGCGATCTTGCGTATATTGCGCACGGAAATCCGCTCTTCCAGAAGGTTTTGCAGGACGCGTGCAATGACGCTCATCGGCAGGGTCTTCGGCGTCAGTTCCTCGACCAGCTTCGGTGCCGACACCGCGAGGCGCTCCAGCAATTGTTGCGTTTCTTCGTGTCCCAGGAGCTCGTGCGCGTGATTCTTCAAAACCTGGCTCAAATGAGTGGCTACCACGGTAGCGGGATCGACCACCGTAAAGCCGAGCATTTGCGCTTCCTCACGCTGACCCGTCTCGATCCAGTAGGCCTCAAGGCCGAATGCCGGATCCGTCGTCCGCATGCCATTGATCTTGCCGAACACCTGGCCCGGATCGATGGCGAGTTCCCTGTCGATATGCACTTCGCCTTCACCGACGGGCACTCCCGCCAGGGAAATGCGATAGGCGTTCGCGCCGATATCGAGATTGTCGCGAATGTGCACGGCAGAAATCAGGAAGCCCAGATCTTCCGTCAGCTTCTTGCGGACGCCTTTGATCCTCGCAACGAGCGGGCCATTCCTTTGCCGGTCGACGAGCGGTATCAGCCGGTAACCGACCTCGAGCCCGATCATGTCGACAGGATCGATGTCCTGCCAGCCGATCTCCGGCAGCGCGACTTCCGCGCGCGGAGTCTCGTCGGCCTGGATTGCGGAGTCTGCACGCTTCTGCGCAAGCCGGTACGCTGCGAAACCGGAGAGTGCGGCCAGGCTCAAGAACGCGACGTTCGGCATGCCGGGGATGAAGCCCAGGATTCCCATCACCACGGCGGTGACGATGAGCGCCCTGTGATCGCTGAACAATTGCAGGAAGATCTGTTGCCGCATGTCCTGCGCGCGTGACACCCGGGTCACCACGATGGCGACCGCCGTCGACAGCAACAACGAAGGAATCTGCGCCACCAGACCGTCGCCGATCGTCAGCAAGGTGTAGTTGTGAACCGCGGTGCCCATGGCCAGGTCGTGCTGAACGGTGCCGATGATCAGGCCGCCGATAATGCTGATGAACAGGATCAGAATGCCGGCGATGGCATCTCCGCGCACGAATTTGCTGGCGCCGTCCATCGATCCGTAGAAGTCCGCCTCTTCACCGATCTCCTGGCGGCGCCGGCGTGCCTCGTCCTGGTCGATCATGCCCGCGTTCAGATCCGCATCGATCGCCATCTGCTTGCCGGGCATGGCATCCAGCGTAAATCTCGCCGTCACCTCCGATACACGCCCGGCGCCCTTGGTGACGACAATGAAATTGATAATGACGAGTATGCCGAAGATGATCAGCCCGACGGCGTAGTTGCCGCCGACGACAAAATCTCCAAACGCCTCGATGACCTTGCCCGCCGCTGCGGTACCCGTGTGCCCGTGCAGGAGCACGACGCGCGTGGATGCGATATTCAGCCCCAGTCGCAACAAGGTCACCACCAGCAGCAATGTCGGAAAAACGGCGAAGTCGAGCGGCCGGCCGACATAGATCACGGTCAGCAGAATCGCGAGCGACAGTGCGATATTGAACGTGAAGAGAATATCCAGGGCCAACGGCGGCAACGGCAGCATCATCATTGCCAGCATCACCAGCAGCAACAGCGGCACACCGAGTCCGGTGCTGATGTCGGCCAAGACGTTCTTCTTAAGGATTCCGGCCATGCATCACTCTGTTAATAGACACTTTCGTCGACTTCCGGCAGCGGGCGAACCGGCGCCGCGCCACCGCGCAGAGCCGGACCTTTAAGCTGGAAGATGTAAGCGAGCACCTGTGCCACCGCGGTATACAGCCCGCCGGGGATCTCCCGACCGATCTCCGTGCTGCGGAATAATGCGCGCGCGAGCGGCGGGGCCGAGAACAGCGGCACCCCGTGCGTTTCGGCGACTTCCCGGATGCGGGCCGCTACGAGTTCCCTGCCCTTGGCCACGACGCGCGGTGCCTGCATCCGATGCTCGTCATATTTCAGCGCCACGGCGAAATGGGTGGGATTGGTAACGACGACGTCGGCCGTCGGCACCGCTTCCATCATGCGGCGCGTTGCTGCCTGCTGCTGCAGCATCCGGATGCGTGCCTTCACCTCGGGGCGACCTTCCATTTCCTTGTATTCATCGCGGACCTCGGTCCGCGTCATCTTGAGCTTCTTGTGATAATTCCAGAGCTGAAACGGCACATCCGCCGCGGCAATGAGAATGAGACTCGCGCTGATTACGAGCAGAGACACGCCGCAAACCTGGATCGCATCATGAATCGCGGACTTGATCGGCTGCTGGCCGAGCGCCAGCAATTGATCGACGCAGTGCCACAACCAGGCCGCTGCGAAGACCGCCACCAGGCAGAATTTTGCAATCGCCTTCCACAATTCATTCAGGCCATTCGCACTGAAGATTCGCTTGACGCCTTTGAGCGGGCTCATGCGCTCCGCCTTGAATCCGACGGCCGCAAGGCTGAATGACCAGCCGCCCAGCAAGGTCGCACTGGCAAAGACAGCGACCAGCAACACGATCGCCAGCGGCGCCAGGCCAGCCAGGGCATTGGCGATACCGGAAGCCAGTGCCGTCGTCATGGACGAGGGATCGAAGATCGCCCGGCGCTCGATAACGAGTGCATTCGAGAACCCGGTGACGATGCGCTCGGACATCGGCGTCGCCAGGTACAGGAGCGCGCCGGCACCCGCCAACATCACGCCGGCCATCGTCAGCTCACGCGACCTCGGAACGTCACCTTTCTTGCGCGCGTCCTGTCGCCGCTTGGGGGTCGGTTGCTCGGTGCGATCCTGTTGCTGTTCGTCCGCCATGACTCAGCTACCGAGTATTGCCTGCACGACGCTGAAAGCGTCGGCCAACGATCGGGACACGTTCGCCGTCAGGTTTTCCATACTCAGAAAAATGACCATGAAACCCGATAACATCGCAACCGGGAAACCCACGGCGAACAGGTTGAGCGTCGGCGCGGCGCGGCTCATCACGCCGAAGGACAGATTGACGATGATCAGTGCCGTCACCGCGGGCAGTGCAATCGCCACCGCGACGACGAACAGTTGTCCCGACCACTGCAGAATATGCGCAGTCGCAAGGTGGTCCAGCCCACCGGCAGACATCGGCAGAATCCGGTAACTGTCGGCGAGCAGCTGAATCAGCGCGAGGTGCCCGTTGAGGGACAGAAATACCAGCATTGCCAGCATCAGGAAGAGTTGTCCCAGAACCGGCATGTTGATGCCACGCTGCCTGTCCACGAATACAGCGAAACCCAGCCCCATGCTCATTGCAATGACCTGCCCGCCGAGCGCAATCGCATCGAAGATCACTTGCACCACGAATCCCATCGCGATGCCGATTGCGATTTCCTGGAACATGAGGATCATTCCCGCCATGCTGAGGATCTCGGCATCGGGAACGGCCGGCAGGCTCGGCGCAATCACGATCGTCAGTGCAACCGCGAGCAGCAGCCGCACCCGTTGCGGCACGAAACTGCCGGTGATGACCGGCATCACCATGACGAAAGCACCGATCCGGACAAACGGCCAGAGGTGCCAGGAAATCTGATCCAGGAGCGGTCCAATCGAGATATCCGGATTCACTTGTGATTCTCGTCAACATGTCATGTGCAACGTTGCATCAGGAAATCAGCGCTGGAATCTGTTCCACCAGCTGCTGCGTGTAATCGACGATGACACTGAGCATCCAGGGGCCGAAGATGATCAGGGCGGCAACCACGACCAGCAATTTCGGAATAAAACTCATGGTCATCTCGTTGATTTGGGTCGCCGCCTGGAACATGCCGACGAGCAGGCCGACCGCCAGCGCAGAGAGCAAGAGCGGCGCCGCAATCAGCATCGTGACCCACAATGCCTGTTGACCTATTGTCGTTACCGTTTCAGGAGTCATCGTGGATATCCGCTCAGGTGTAGAAACTGCCGGCGAGGGTGCCGAGCAACATTGCCCAGCCATCGACCAGCACGAACAGCATGATTTTGAAGGGTAGTGAAATCAGCATCGGTGACAGCATCATCATGCCCATCGACATCAGCACGCTCGAAACAACGAGGTCGATGACCAGGAACGGAATGAAGATCAGAAAGCCGATCTGAAATGCCGTCTTCAGCTCGCTGACCATGAAACTCGGGATCACGATTGAAAGGGGAGCCTCGGACGGCGATCCAATGGTTTTTTGCGCGATGCCCGCAAACAACTGCAGGTCGCTTTCCCGTGTCTGGTCGAGCATGAAGCTGCGCAGCGGGTGGATGCCCTCGCGTAAAGCGGCCTCTGCAGTGATCTCACCCTCCATGTAGGGTTGGACCGCGTTTTTCCAGATACTGTCGATCACCGGCGTCATCACGAAGAACGTCAGGAACAGGGCAACCCCGAGCAGTACCTGGTTGGGCGGCGTCTGCGCCGTGCCGAGTGCCTGCCGCAGTATCGACAACACGATGATGATGCGTACGAACGCGCTCGTGGACAGCACGGCTGCCGGCAGTAAAGTCAGCAGCGTCATCAGCACCAGGATCTGGATGCTCAGCGAATACGACTGCCCTTCCGCCACCTCGACCGCAAGTCCCAAGGCGGATTCGGACTGCGCCGGCGCCACCAGCGGCAACAAGAGGAGCAGCGCGATGAGGCCGAGGCGTTTCATTTCGCGGCACCTCGCAGGATCGCTTTGAAACGGTCGCCAAAGTTCTGGCCGTTGCGCAACTCGTCCTTGCGCTGCACGACGGGTTCGTCGAACACGTGCAACGTGCTGACCTGGGTGGCGGTCATGCCGAGCACGAGTTGCTTGTCCGCGACCTGGATGACGACGATGCGTTCCTTCGGGCCGAGCGGCTGGCTTGCCACGATGCTGAACACGTCCCCGCCCGGACCCCGCAAGCCCTGACTTCGTTTGTAAAGCCAGCCGCAGAGCATGATCGCTGCGATCACGACGAACAGACTGACGGTAACGTTCAGGAGGTCGCCGCTGCCCACCGGGGCAGGCAACGTCGGCGCGCCGACCTCCTCTGCCACGGCCGCGATCGCAGGCATGGCAGCGAAGTTCGAGATGGCCACCCATGCCGGCAATCGGCACCGGAAGACATTTACGCAATGCGACGTCACGGCATGCATCCGAACGCGGATCAGTTGATTTTCTGTATGCGTTCGGCCGGGCTGACCACGTCGGTCAGCCGCACTCCGAAGCGATCGTCGACAACGACGATTTCGCCATGTGCGATCAGGGTGCCGTTGACGAGCACGTCCATCGCTTCGTCGGCTTGCCGGTCGAGTGCGATGACCGACCCTTCCACCAGTTTGACGAGGTCGCGTATGGACAGGTCCGTGCTGCCGACCCGGAGCGAAACATTGACCGGCACATCGAGCACGAGGTCGAGATTGACATCGCTGCCGGGCGCCGTCTTCGCTTTGTTGCCCTGCAACGGTTCCGGCGAGTACTGCCCGCCGGCACCGGCGTCATTTTGCCCGGCAGCAGCGCCAGCGGCGCCTGTTGCCGAACCGGGTACGTCATTGGCCATTTTCGATTGTCCTTTGAGTTTGCATTGAAGGTTCAGGGATGCAGCCAGTGGGTCGCTTCGACCGCATTGCGGCCTTCATGGACACCGAAGCGGCCTTTGATCAGCGGCAGGGCACCGGCGAGTATGGTTGCCAGCCGGGGACTCTCGATCGGTATGACGTCGCCGGGTGACAGCGCGACCAGGCTGCCAAGCGAATGTCGCGCGTGCCCGATGCAGGTCGTGATTCTCATCGGCGAGTCCAGCAGGCGCGCTCTGATTGCTTTCTCCCAGCGTGCGTCTTCCGCCTTGTCCCGCTCCGCCGTCTGACCGTCGAAAGACGGCAGCAGCGATTCGACCATTGCCCGCGGCCATAGCACGTGGAAGGCACCCTGGTGTTCTGCGACCGACAATTCGAAACTGCTGCCGATCACGGAATCGGCATCGCGTGCGATATCGACCCGCTCCAGGTCCACCTCCGTTGCGATCCGTTCCGGCTTGAGCTGCAAGAGCGGCTGCCAAGAGTCACGTACGGTCGCAAGAACGACGTCGCAGAAACGGTTTGCAACGGACAATTCGCCGGGCGTAAACGAACTGCCGACGGTTGCGGCGCCTACTCCTATCTCGCTGCCGAAAAAAGACTCGACCAGGTGCGAGACGACATCGGCCTGCAATACCACCAGCGCCCGTCCGGACAGCGGCGACGCAGTAAACACGGCGGCGACACAGGGCTTCACCCAATGCGCGGCATACTCGGTCCAGGTGCGCACTTCGATCCCGGCGACCGAAATCTCGAGATCGTGCTGCAGGAGCGCCTCCACACGCGTGGCAAGTCGCTCGGCGAACAGGCGATTGACGGCCTGCAGGCGCGGAAAGCTGTTGCTCACGATGCGGGAGCTCGGGCGGAGGTCGAAGGGCCGCACGGATGCATACTGCGGACCGCCGTTGGCCTGAACCTGGACCGCTCCCGACGAGACGCCATCCAGTAATGCGTTCTTTTCGTCGTCGGTCAGAATCTGCTCTGCCACCGTGATCGCCTCGTCGCTCTGCCGTTTACTGGATGATCAGGCTGGTGAAATAAACGGCTTCGACGCCGTCCGTGCCGATCCGCTGCTGCATGATCTTCTGAACTTCCGCGAGTGCGTCGGCCAGCATCTGCTCCTTGCCGTCCCGGGTGTTCACCGCGTCGAAGTCGACGTTGCTTCCGTAGAGGAGAATCAGGCTGTTGCGGATCGCGGGTGCATGCTTCTTGACGGCGTCGATGACACCTTGCTCGCGCGCCATGACTTCCATCGTGATCTGCATGTAATGACTTTCGCCGGACGCGTCCTTGAGATTGACGACCAACGGCGGATGCAGGCTGGTGTAGAGCGCGGGCTGTTCGCGGGACTCTGCGGCCGTTTCGGCCTCCGGTTGTCCGCCGGCCGCCGGGGGCGACAGCAGGTCCTTGACGAACGGCCCGGCGAAACCGCCGATGGCGAGCAGCATCACTGCCAACCCTGCAGTCATCAGCTTTTTGCCGACGCCGCCGCTGGCTTTCGCACTGCTTTTATCCTGGTCGTTCATGTCCTCTCCCGAGTCGAATCCGGAACAGGTTATGCAAGCCGTATGCCACAATGAGGGCTGCGCTTTTTCCCCAGTAAATACCCGGTGTTAGGAATGATCCCCGGCGTCGGCCCGAGCAGGCGTCAGAATTTTGGCGGGCTTCTCGCAGCGTCTGCGGGCAGCAGTCGGGAAACCGACACTCGCGACGCGCGTCAGGCAAACAGGTCGACGAGCCCCGTGGCCACGGCGGCCGGGTTCGCTGCCAGGACGGCTTCAGCGTGCACGATCCGCTCGTCGTCGCCTGTCAACGTCGCACTCACGCTGCCGTGACGTCCGGCCTGCGAATGCTGATGGCTCACCCCCTGGTCCGATACGCTGGTGTGACCGAGCGTGAGTCCCTGCTCGACCAGCATGTCGCGCAGGCGCGGCAAGGCTTGCTCGATGGCATCGCGGGTGACCGGGTGATGCGCGTGGAAATTGATGCTGGCGGTTCCGTCGTCGACCGAAATCTGTACGCGCACGGGCCCGAGATCGGCCGGATTCAGGCGAATCTCGGCGTTATGGAATTTGTGAGCGGTCATCCACACGACCCGGTCGCCCAGCGCATCGCCCCATCCCGCACTGCCGGGCCGCTCTGCGATGTCCGGTACGGCGCCCACCGAGGGTGGCGCGGCCGTGCCCGCGGTTGCGGGCATCGCTGCAAACACGGAGGTTGGCGAAGTCGAAGGGGCGGTTGCCGCTTGCCGATCACGAACATCCAGAGGGTTCGGGATCTGCGACAGGGCCCCCTGCAAGTTCAGGGTTGTCGCCGGGTTTGTCACCGCTTGCTGCACGGGCACGGCGGGCGCCGCCGGCGTCGGAGCTGCCGGGCGCGTCTCCGTACTGTCCATCTGCGCTCTGAGTACGGTGAGGGCCGCTCTCCCGGAACCAGGCCGCGGTGCTGCGCCTGGCAAGCGCGCGATCCTCTCCAAGCCGCCGGCCGGAGCCGCCGCCCTGCCGGACACCGCTCCGGGCACAACGA
>JBOHZD010000320.1:0-3824 GCA_050738315.1 Woeseiaceae bacterium | reverse complement strand
GCGAGCTACTCGAGCTGTGCGGGGAGTTCCTCCGCCACGCCAGCCCGATCGTCCACACCGAGCTGCGCCAGTTCCTCACCGAGCACGGTCATTACCATGGCGGTCTTAGCTGGTTCGCTGACGCTCTTGGTTTCACGCACTGGACAACAATCCCGGTGGCGCGTCACAGTGAGCGGCGAGCAGCCCTGCCCGGGCTGGGCCACCGCGAGCCTCACGACCTCGTCGATGCCAACCATCCTGTTTTCTCGAGGCCCAGTGGCGGATCACCGGTCTACCGTGGCTCATCGGAACCAGCACGCAAGAAATGTTTACAGCAGGACAGGCAGCGACTCGTCGCGCTGGAGCACAAAGAAGTACGGCTGCGCGGAGCCGCGGAGATCCATCATCCCAAGTACCACATTGTCGGCGATCCGCCTGAAAACGTCGTTGACGGGCAACTGGTCGTAGATCATCGTCGCGGTGTCCTGGCCGCGGAACCGCGTTGTGCGCAACCGGGCCCTAGGCTTCTTCGTCCGAACGATGGGCCGTAGCGCAGCAACCAAACCGCCGAGCGAGTGGACCCGCGGAGGCGAAGGGAGGGGCATCCTGAGCGCGAGTTCCAAAGGCGCAAAGCCTGGATTGAAAGCCCACAGGGCCGATTTGTCCCGGTTCAGGAATAGAAGCGGGTGAACCGTCTCGGTGTTTACGAATTGCTTGCCCCACCAGCCGCTTGCTCCCAGCCAGCCGTCCAAACGGTGACCGGTTGGCAGTTCCGCGCCACGCCAGCTGCCGATCATGAAGTCCGGCTCGACGGCTCCAGCTGCATCGAACGCCGCGTAGGCGTCGTCTGTCGCCATGGGCACGGTAGCGAACAGATCCTCCAACCTCATGGCGTCTGACTGTACCGACGGCACTCTGTACCCGCGACGAACACAGCGATGTGGCGGGCGCCTGCCCCCGGCTTCGAGATCAGCGCGGCGCTCGCATAGGTGACATTGCACGGCACGAACCAGTCGGAATCTGCACACAGGTCAAGCGCGCCACTTGTGATACTTTCCAGGCCACGTTAGTCTCATGAGACTCTGACCTTAGCAATAGTCTCACCTACCTACCTCTGTAGGTGGCCAGGAGGACAGCCAATGACGTCTCCGCCGGACCGGCGCGTCACATCCCGCCTCGATAAGCAGGAGGTCCGCGCGGGTTTGCCGTTGCCACCTGGGCCCCGTGGGCTGCGGGGCGTTGGAGTGGTGCCGCATCTGCTTCGCGACATCTATGGCTACCTACCCAAGGTCGCACGAAGGTACGGCGACGTGGTGCGGTTGCCGGTTCCCGGGGCCGACCTGATCCTGCTCAACCACCCCGATCATGTGAATCATGTGATGAGCAAGCACGCTTCCAGATACTGGAAGGGGGAGATGAACCAGGCTCTCCTCGAGGGCGAGCATCCGGGACTGCCGCTGTCTGATGGTGACACCTGGAAACGAATGCGGCGGCTGCTAAGCCCGAAATTCACCGAGCAAAGCATGTCGGAGCTCAGCACGAAGGTCGTCGATGAGATTGATCGTCATCTGCAACGATGGGATGACGCGGCGGCGGGCAACCGTGCGGTCGCCTTGGAAGACGACCTCGCCACGATGACGTTGTCGGTGATGTTGCGGGGGGCGATGTCTATCGACATCGACGACACGACCATTGACGCAGCTGGCGAACATCTTCGGCGCTATGGCAAATACGCCGCGGGCCGCATGCTGATGTACTCGGTGCCAAATCGGGTGCCGCGTCCGTTTGCCCGATCCGGCCACAAATCACACCAGTGGCTCAGCGATCTGTTTGATCGCACCGTCGATGAGCGGCGCACCAATCCACGGTCAGGAAGCGACCTCCTCAGCCTGCTGCTCGATGCAAGATACGACGACGGGGAACCGATGACCCCCGAGGAGTTACGCGGCGAGATGGCGGGTCTTGTCTTCGGTGGATTCGAGACCACCGCCTCGGCACTCGCCTGGACGTTCACCCTCCTAGCGCTAAATCCCGAAGCCGCACTGCGGGCCTACGAAGAAGTCGATGCACTGCAGGGAAGGCGCCCGACGTTCACCGATCTATCGCAATTAACGTTCCTACGAGCATGTTTCGACGAGTCCATGCGCATACAAGGCGGCCCGCTGTATGCCCGATCGCCGCTGGTCGATGACGCGATCGGCGGCTACCGCATACCGAAGGGCTCGACGGTCATCGTCTCCCCAACTGTCCTGCATCAGGACCGTCGATTCTGGATCGATCCCGAGCGCTTCAACCCGGACAGGTTCACGACCGACAAGATCGACAGGAACGCGTTCATACCCTTCAACGTCGGGCAACGCAAGTGCTTGGGTTTGCGGCTGGCGTACATGGAGGGCACTTTCGCGATTGCCGCGGTTCTGCAGCGGTATCGCTTCCGTCTGCCGGAGGGTTTCGAACTTCGCCCGGCATTTCGACTCTCGACCGGCATCAAGGGCGGCGTCGACATTTGGCCGACTCACCGATGAAAGGACAAGCCATGTTTGAGCATCCACCAATCCCGACCCATCTCCTCGCCAATCAGACCGCATCGTGGATCTTTCTCGCCTTCACCGCCGTCGCTTTCGCCGCAACCCTCCTGTGGGCGCTTCGTAGAGCGATCGTCTCCGCCGACCGGCTGCCGCTGATCCTGCTAGCCGGCGGAGTCCTTTGCGGATTCTTGGAACCGATGGGCGACATTCTTGGTGCCACCTACTACCCGACGAACACCCCGTTGCTCGTATGGGAAATGTTCGGGCGCCAAATCCCACTCTTCGTTTTCGTCGGTGAGGGAATGTTTTTCGCAACTGCCGTCTACGGAGCGTACCGGCTCTACCTGGCCGGTACGTCGATCCAGAAATTAATTTCGTTCATGTTGTTGTTCAGCGCGTTCGACGCGGCGATGGAGATGACATCTATCCATTTCAACGTGATGACCTATTACGGCAACAACCCTGTACTCGTCCTGGGGCTACCCCTGTACTCCATCGTTCAAAATGGGGCATTGGCCATTGTCCTCGGCTGGATCGTGTTGATCTTGTCCTCGAAACTCAAGGGAGAACAAGCAGTTTGGATTGCTCCGTTAATCCCGTTGGCCTTCGGCCTGCAGGCATTAGTGACGACGTGGCCGATGTACCTCGGGCTCAACAGCGAATTCTCCACCACCACAATGCTTGCGCTCGGACTACTCGCCACCGCCGCCAATCTTGCGCTGCCGCTCTACGTGCTGAACTCTCGGCGTGTACGAGACCTCCGTGGACAGGGCGTAGCGATTTCGCGAACTGCACCTGCGACCGTGCCGTGAGCAGTCGAGCTCCGACGGCTGATCGTCGGCCTCACCTAAACATTGGGGCGAACACCGCGCCGATGACCGTGCGCAGCTCGGCGTCGTCGGCAAGGTCCAAGCTCGAATCCGGGACCACCGCGTACGAAATGGCAAGGTGGCAGAGCAGATCGGCGATGTGTTCGCGATCCAATCGCGCGTCGTTGCTGCGGTCTAACGAGTCGATCGCGGAGACGATTAGTCCCCGAGCGAGCGCCATCGCCGGCGGATCCTGCGAGCGTGCATTGGCAATCAACGCCGTCGGCTCTGTGGTCGTCAACCGCCGCAGCAGCGGATTCTCTCGGGTAACGCGCACCGCGTCGATAAATATCTCGGTCAAGGCTTCGGCCGGACCACCCACACGACTGGGCATGGCGACGATGTTGTTTGCAAACTCGCGAAGCTCGCGAGCAATCGCACGGTCGCTGATCTTTCGCTTGGAACCGAAACGCCGAAACACTGTGGCGCGACCGACATCTGCGTGCAC
>JBOHZD010000319.1:0-4527 GCA_050738315.1 Woeseiaceae bacterium | reverse complement strand
GCCACCCCACTCGGTCTAATACTCCGCTCGCTTGGGGGCCCCCAACGGCCGCAGGAATCCACGCTGTAGATCCTATGTATATATATAAGGAGGGCTGCTTGCCAATCCTCTAGAATTCAAATTTTGTAGGAGCCCGCCATGCGGGCGACCGTTCCAGCTCGAGTCGCACCGTTTCAGGATCCAGACCCCAACGAGCGTTCGCACAGAGACAAGCAGGCCGAGACAAACGCGCCCGCAACCGCAAAGGCCAGGTAGCTCAGTTGGTAGAGCAGCGGACTGAAAATCCGCGTGTCGGTGGTTCGATTCCGCCCCTGGCCACCAATCCTGTCAACGACTTACGCGTTTCCAGGGATGCGTCCGAATACCTTGCGTGAATTTCGCGCGACCCCGGTTCACGTTGAGCGGCCGCAAGACCACCAGTAGAGGTTGTCACGCTTCGCACAGCTGTATCGGGATCAAGCGAGCAACGCTTTCAACACCGACTTGGGGTCGTGCTGATCGCCATCCGAATCTGCGCGTGCGCGACGACGTGCCGGTATGGAACGATGCGGCGGCGTCGGATACCATTTCAGGTCTCTCCAGGCGCCGACCGACCAGAGTATCGAGGGATGCGTCCACTGAATCTGCAATCCCCACCGCGAGGTTGCCCATGCCTGACACCGCGCATCGCTTCCACATCAAACTCGAGGGGATCGACCCGCGGGTCTGGCGTCGCATTCGGGTACCCAGCAACTACACGTTCTGGGATGTTCACGTCGCGATCCAGGACGCAATGGGCTGGCTCGACTATCACCTGCACATGTTTCAGGTCTGGAGTCCGGAGACCGGAGCGCTGGAGCAGATCGGGATACCGGACGACGAGCCATTCCTGGACGAGTCGCCGTGCCTGCCTGGCTGGGAAGTGCCGATCGCCCGATACTTCGTCAAGGAAAACGACGCCGCCTCTTATGAGTACGACTTCGGCGACGACTGGCGACACACCGTGACGCTCGAAGGCATCGACACGGTTCGCAAAGGCGAGCGGCGGCTCGCCTGTCTCGGCGGGGAACGGCGATGCCCACCGGAGGACTGCGGGGGCATTCATGGATACGCGGAGTTGCTGGAGGTCATGGCCGACGTGGCCCAACCGGAGCACGACGCGATGCTCGAGTGGCTCGGCGGCGCGTACGATCCGGAAGCGTTTTCGGCATCGGATGTGAAATTTGACGATCCCACGGTGCGCTGGACGAATGCCTTTTCCGACACAGACTGACGCTTGGATGCGCCGTCTGTCGGGTGTTACGCTTCCGGCGACAACGCGACCTCGAGCCGACGATGACCGGCAGACAACGTTCGACTGCGCTCAGGGCGCCCCGAGGACGCAGCCGTTCTCGCCGAGCTGGTCAACTATGCCGGCGAGGGGGCGCCGGGCGCGAGCGTTCGTGCCATCTCGTGGGCGGCGATCCGGCGCATTCGCGCTTGACTCTGGCCAGGCAGAGCGGAAGCTGACGATACATCCGACGGCAAGCATGTCATGACGACTCCGGTAACCGACAAGGCGGCGTTCAGAATTCGCAGCTACAACGATTCCACCAAGAAATCGAAGGGTTACGTACGCAGCTACGAGCTGTTGGATGAGCAATCGCAGAGAACGCAGGTGCGTTGCGATCTGTTCGGCAACGCTGCGCTGAAGAGCCAGGAGATTCTCGCCGGCGACGGCAAGTGCTGGACACTGGAGCCGAATAGAAAGTTCATGCCGGGCCAATGGACTCTTATGGACACGAGCGGGCGACGCGGCTGGCAATTCCACCACAAGATGTGGGGGAAATTCGTCAACCCGCTGCAGAAGGCGCTCATCGCCGTGCTCGACCCTGACGGCCGCGAATCGCTCCGACTCGTCGACCTCCACACTGCAAAGCTTCCCGTGTTACTTGGCTTGGAATGGGGCAAGTACGCGCTGGTCAAGGACGACGAACCCGTGGCGACGTTTACGCGCCTGCCGCGCGGAGATTCTCCGGGCGGCGGCGGTATCAAGGGAGCCGTTCGCCGATTCCTGACGTCATCGGATGAAGCCCTCGTGAGTGCTGACTCGGCCCATCCGCTGCCCGCCCACGCCGCTTTGGCACTGTACCTGCTCTATAGGAACTTCACCGACGTGTCCGGCGCGGGGTAGCTTCGATCGCACACTCCACGTCCGCGGGCGCGATGTTCGCGCTCGAGCGCGTCGTCGTCGTGTCCTCGCCCCGTATCTGCCGAGTGGCGACGTCGTCGATATCGGCGAAGACAGCGAGCGGATCCGCATTGGCGGCATCGGCGGCTGTCACGGGCTGTCCAACTACGAGCGCCGGTCTCCTGATCTACAGGGGCTTGCCAAGCGTCACTTCACCCGTGACGAGTGCGAACGCCTGGGTGGGCACGGCCGTGTCGACGTGCTCCTTCTTCACGATGCTCCCGCCGGCGTCGAGTTCACCTGGCGACGCAAGGACGGCTCCGTCCGCCGTCGGTACCAGAGCGAAGCTCAAGGCCTCGCGCAGGCGGTTGCCCGCACGCGCCTCCGGGTCTGCTTTTTCGGCCACCACCATACCCGGCTCGACGCGGAGATCGCCGGCGTTCCTTGTATCGGCCTCAACAAGGTGGCGATGCCGGGCAACCTCGTGGCGCTCGACGTGCCGGCGCGGGGCCGCAGCTATGAAATCCTGGGCGAATGGCCGCGTCGCGAGCAAGTCGCACCCCCGAGCTGGTCCCGCCCGACGCGAGGGACTCGACCCATAAAACAGGTCGATCGACATACACCATAGGTCAGTCATGCCGGAGAACTCATTGCAGGCATGGAAGATATTCGATCCATCTGGTAAGATTTCTTTCCATCTGGAAAGGTTTCTATCCATGCGCCTCGATACACCCCTCGATGACCTCTTTTTGAACCGCAGTCATGTGCGGGTCTTGCGGGCGCTCCACAAACTGCCTGAGGGTTTTGTCGCGAGCGGCCGTGAATTGGCAAGGCGCGCCGGAGTCACGCACCCAACGGCGCTGAAGGCGTTGTCTCTTCTCGTGAACGTTGGTGTGGTCACCGCCGACCGTGGCCTGGCGGGTGACGCGTACGATATCAACCGCGATCATCTGCTCGCCGTCTATGTTGCGAGTTTGTTCCAAGCGGAGGCAGCCATTGGGGTGGAGCTCGCGGCCTTCTTGCGGGAAAGACTGCACGCCCTTACAGACAAAGTGGAATCGGCGACGCTTTTCGGCAGCGCCGTCTGGGGCGAGTCGACGCCCCGCAGCGATGTCGACATCGCCGTTTCTTGCGCCCCGGGAAATCTTGAGAAGGTTGAGAGTGCCTTGGAGAAACTGGCAGAGGCGGTCCAGCGACGCTTCGGCAACCAACTCAGCCCCTTGATCGATTCCGGAACGCGAAAACGCAGGCCAGCGATCTGGAAGCGGATTGAGAGCGAGGGGGCTCCGCTCATTCGTTCCGGCAAGCCGGTTATTGCATGACTGGGCGCCGCAAAACCATCAAGACCCGGCGTTCCGACGGCCGCCTCTACTTGTCCAAGGCACAGCAATTCTGCGCCGAAGCAACAACTGCAATCACGAACGCCCGCAATGATGCAGCCATGCTCAACGCGGTCCACGCAGCGATCAGCGCAGCGGACGCGGTTTGTGTTGCCCTCGGCGGACGCCGATCGTCTGATCCGGACCACCAACGTGCGGCTGATCTCCTCCAGGAAATCGGCGGAAAGTCCACCGATGTTTCAGGTCAGGTGAGACGGCTCAGGGAACTCATCACCAAAAAGAATGCCGTCGAGTACGAATCCAGGCTGGCCACCGCCAGGGAAGCGACCGGCGCAGTGCAGAAGGCAGAAAGATTTGTGGCCTGGGCGAGTAAGACGCTCGACGTAGCACGACTGTAGCCGAGATTTGTTGATCGAAACGGGCGTCGTCAGATTTTTGGTCCGCCTGTCGGTCGGGAAGATTGCGTGAACGAGTGATGCCCGGTCCTCCACCGTGATGAAGAATTAAGCAACGGACGCCCCGGTAACTAGTTGAAATAAATAAGCAGAATCAATCGCTTCAGAAGTCTGAAAAGACGATGCTCCAGCTGCAAAGCTGCCAAAGAACCCCGCCGAATCAACAAGTTGTCGAATTGGGCAGTGATCTCCCAGAGATGTGCGCGAGTTTTGCGTGAATTGACCTTCGTCCGTTCGTCCGAATGGAATTGCCCAAACGCCCTACGACCGCTCCTAGCAGCGTCGTCATTGGCCCTAAACGAAAAGAGCGATATTCCATGCAAACGATCCACCGGATCTGTCGGTCGGCTTCACCATCGTCCCGACGATCTTCGCCGGCACGCTCGGCCGAGTGTCCTTCATAGTGGAAGTCGATCAGGCGTGACGACATTGATCTTCAGCGATTGAACGTGCGCGGGGAGCGGATCGTACCGGAGACGACCGGCGGCCGGCTCGGAACCTGGCTGGGCGCCGTCGAGGCGCTACTACCGGCAAGCCGACGTGCGACCTCTTCTTCGCCGATCCGGCCGATCCCACGCTGATC
>JBOHZD010000318.1:0-11652 GCA_050738315.1 Woeseiaceae bacterium | reverse complement strand
TTTTCAGGATCGTGCGAAACAGGGATGTTTCGCCCGAAGCCTACAGGGACGTATTCACGGCGTTCCTGGAAAGCCCGCCCCGCTCCAGGAGACGCGGGCTGCCAATTCCACGTGCTAAAAACCCGAGCCCCCGCGAACTGCTGCAAATCGGAAATCCGCGTTAACGGGCAGTCTTCGCCGACAATGCCTGCCGCCGCGCTTTCGCGAGTTCATATTCGGCGCGCACCAATGCAAGATGTTTCGTACCCATTGCCTTTGCGGCACCGATGAATCGTTCGGCGTCATCCAGTTTGCCGTTCGAGATGGCAAACATCGCCTGAAAAAGCAGCGCCGTCATGATGCGATCTGCCGCCAGCGCAACTTCGCGATGACTCGGCGCCAGTTCTCTCGCCTTCCGCAGAATATCCACGGCGCTGTCGCCTGCGGGCACCGTCAGGCGCTCTGCGAGGATCCGCTCGTCAATGCTCCGTAACAGGGAATCGACTTCGTTTTCGATTTTCCGCTGCGTCAGATCCGCTCGGACCTGCGTCAGGGCCGGGTCGTCCGCGGGTAACAGGCTTTCGGCTTGCAGCAGAAGGCGCTCTGCCTGTTCCATGTCGGTCGCTGCCGCTTGCCGGGCACTGACCAGGAAGTCCCTGGCATGTCGCGCGATCAGGTCCTCGATGACCGCAATGCCGAAATGATCCGGGCTGACCTGCCTGGCAAGCGCGAGATTGTCAACAGCTGCCTGCGCGTCGTTCGCCCCAATCGCCTCTCGCGCCTGTGTCAGGTACTGCTCGGCAATGCGATTCATTCCTTCGAGGGCCTGCGCGTTGTCCGGCGCGGCGGCGACTGTCTTTACGTCGGGAGGCAGGCCCCCGATGCTCTGCACGGACCACCAGACCAGTGACGCAAGCAACGTCGCAGCCAGTGCGCCATACGCGACGACGGGCGACTGCGGTGTCAGCGGGTCCGCGAGCTCGCTGACAGGTTCGTCGAATTCCTGCAGAAACACTCTCGCGTTTCCAGCGCGATCGATGGCATCGAAACAGAGAGCGTGTGCCACCGCCGCCCGGTTATCCTGCGAATCCGCCGGCAATGGCGGCACTGCAACGCGCTGCTCCCGGGCAGCGAGCGCATCGAGATCGCCAAACGGACGCTCGCCGCTCAACAGGCAATAGGCAGTCACTCCCAGCGCGAATACGTCATCGCTGGGCTGCGGCGTATGTCCCTGCAACACCTCGCAACTTGCATACGCGCGAGTTGCCCAGTTTCGTTCGGCGTCACCGCCATCGGCCGTCGATTTTGCCGACGATCCGAAGTCGAGCACTTTGATCACACGGCTGCCGGTCAGGAAGATGTTCGATGGCTTGACGTCGCCGTGCACGATCCCGAGATCGTGCGCGTGAGCGAGCGCACGGGCGACGCTGCGAATAATGTCGATCGCCTTGTCCAGCGCGATGCGTTTGCTCCTGATTTCAGAAAGCACGCTCGCCAGCGTTTCGCCGTCGAGCCACTCCATCACCACGAAGTCGAGGCCTTCGTGGCAGTCGAGGTCGAAGGCGCTGACGATGTTCGGATGATTGAGTTGCGACAGCTTCAGAAATTCCTGGCGCAGGCAGGCTGACATCTCCGCGGTCTCGCCGCCTGCCGCTCTTGCAAATTTAAGAGCGACCCACGGAATGGGCGAACCGGCCTTTTCGCGATGCCGATCCAGCGCTTTGTACACGAGGCCCATGCCGCAGTGATCCACTTTCTCGATGACGACATAACGGCCGGCCACAACGTCGCCCGTCTCTATCGCACGGCTTGCAGTCACCGGCCGGCTGCCGATGTCCTGGCAATCTAAGGAGCGGCGCTCCGGAGCCGGAATTTGCTCGGTTGATTCGTCGTCAACTGTGAGGCCGTCTCGCAAAAGCGAAGGCATGGGTACGCTATCGAGAAGGTCCGCCAGTTCCTGCCTGCCGTAGCAGGGAAGATCGTCTGCAATCTCTGACAGATTATTCGAGCTTGTTATGCTCCGTCGCAAGATATGACGGGATGTCTCCACTGCCTGTCTCCAGGGCATTTCCTCTCAGATCGGCTGCTCCGTCCCTGAAGCGTTCGACGTGCTACAAATTGAAATATATCATCTGAGCCGGTAGCCGGCAGGAAGTCTTTGGATTCGCTGCGGAATTATGTTTAATATAGGGTTGCCGGTTTCGACTGCAGTGACAACACTCACCACGGCGGAGACACTGATCCTTGTGTCCCTGCCGTTGCCGAGGGAATAGCAGCAGCGATTCTAATATCCTGTATCGTCGTCGCTCGCTTCTTCAGTAAACCCTGTCTCGTCGAATTCCTCTTCGGTCTCGATCGCTTCTTTCGTCAGGTTCGTTACGATGTTTCCGTCCGACGACATTTCGAGTTCGGCCAGCGGAATCGCAATCTTCTTTTCTGCGACGCCCAGGAACCCGCCGACGTCAATGGTTGCAACACGAGCCTGGTGTGACTCGCTTTCACCGACATTGTCGATTTCGCCAACTTCTTCACCCGATGCGGTGATGACTGTCTTGCCTTCCAGTTCTTCAGCAGTCATCGCGGACAAACCCGTGGCCATCTCGTCTGCGGCAGAGTCCATGGTCGCATCGTCCTGCTCGGTCTGTGTCGTGGTCTCTTCTTCAGCCCACTCGCCCACGTCCTCGCCGTATTCCGCAGCCTCGTCCGTTGCTTCTTCGGTCGTGTCTTGCGGCTCCTGGGCGAAGGCGGTTCCGCCAGCCAGTGCGGTTGCCAGAATAAACGCTGTGATTTTCTTCATCTTTGTCTCCCATTGAAAGAATTGCGCGGTGCAGAGCACCCGTAAGGGAGAGCGTTGCAAGGGTCGTGCCAACCGACTGAGTCCACCAATCCCGGCTGGCAACGGAAGAATAATTCGGCAGGAAGACTTGTAAATTTTTCAAACCATGCAATTTCGACACTGCCGCCGGAGCGGCAGCGCAGCAGATTGCATCAGTTCAGGAATGTTCCGGAAGCGCCCGTCAGCGTGATCAGACCCCGGCCGCCCCGGTTCGGATCGGATGTTGCCGTTCCGCGAGGATACGTCACTGAACCGGGATCACCCTGCAGCAGGCGCAACGCCGGACGCAGATCCGCGATCAACGCGCGTGCCAGGTCGTCGTCGGTATCTAGCTCACCGCTTGCTTCCGCCTTTCGTAATCGGGCGTCGATCGTTGCCAGCGCGTTTTGACCGCGGATGACGGAGACGCCTTCCGCCTTCAGGATCGATCGTACGGTGCGCCTTGCAAGCCTGACCGATGCCGATATCCGATTCATCTGCCGGTGAGTTTCGTCGACCCCGATGCGCCTGTACTCACGCACCAGCCCGGGGATCGCCGTATACGCGTTCTCCCGTTCGAGCATGAACATTGCCAATACCCTGGCCGCAAACAATACGTCGGCTTCGTCGGCCGTGACCCCTGTATATTCGGCGTCACGAAAAACGGCGGTTGCCTCGAAATCTCCGAGCGCTTCAAGAATCGTTCGCAGCTCTTGCCGACTGAGCGCCGGTGGCAGCACGGTCGGTTCCGCGAGTTCATGTGCTATGAAGCCGCAATGGGAGGCCTCGGTCAGTCCGAACAGTCGATCGTAGTTGTCGACCAAACCCGTGACTTCCTCGAACAGCGATGCGGGAAGATTGACCGCGGTGCTTAGCAGTGTCGGTACATTCGCGCCGGCGCGATCGAGGAAAACCGGACATACCTGCTGCGGATAGACAAATTCGCCATATCGCTTCAGGTAGCGCTCACGAGCCGACTCCGACGCAGCTACGAGCGGCGTTTTGTGTATGTATGAGGCAACGAAATAGGAGGGTTCGCCGGCGGGTGTTGCGGCTTTTATGAAGGTCAATGATGCAACGGTATCCTCGACCAGTGCACCGGGCACCGGGCGATCGTTCGTCATCGGGATTTCTGACAGGAAAGCACGGAAGTCCCGGGACACGTCGGGTGCCTGCAGATCGAAAACCTGGATCGGCACTCCGGCGAGCGAACTCAGCCAGGCGGTTCTGTCGGTCGCCCTGCCGGACGTTACACAAAGTATGACCAGCAGCAGGCCTGTAACAAGCCGCATGGGCCCCCCCAAAGTTCTGGTGACTTTATGGATCGTTGCAGAACGATCCGGACAGTTAAGTGTTACGGATCACATTTCCGCACAACGGTGCGGAAGTCGCAGGATCCAGGATTGATTGATTCCCCCGGGGAGGAGGAGACTGCCATGCCAGATCGGCTGTGTCACCTGTTGACGGCGTTGTCGCTGCGCGTGGCGACCGCGTTGGATGAAATGTCGACGATCGCACCCGAGGTGTCGACGAACATCGCGGCTGCGAGCAGACGCGAACTCAGCTCGAGCCCGACGCTCTCTGCTGCGCGTTGCGATATTTCAAAACGAACCCTGCTGTCCACGATGCGGAAGTTGATCATGGCGCCCTGATGCAGACCGTCCGGCAGGTCCGTTACCACCAGGATAGGCCGGGATTTGACCTCTTCGAGATATTCCGGCAGACGAGAATTCCTGTCGGCGCCGACGAACAGAACTTCTTCGCTGCCCAGCTCGTCGACGGATCGTAGTCTGCGGACACTCATGGTCCGGCTCTGAATGGTGTGTCCCGGCAAGAATTGCTCCAGTTCCGTTGCAATGTCATCCGCACCTAACACTGCAATGGTGAACTCGCCGTTCGCTGCAACGGGTTCGGGCCAGTTCACGTAAGTGGAGAAATGATAAATGAATGCGGCCTTGACCCGGTCGGCCGAATAAATTGCATCCTGTGCATTCGCGTGCGTTAGCGGCCAGGCAGCCATGAGCAGGACGGCCAGGGCACGCATGAACGCACGGGGTGTCCGGCTGTTATCGATGACGTACTTCCTTTGCATGAACGTTTGGCACCATCCTCAGTGGCGAGCTGCCAGCGTATCGAGCGCGGATCGTATGCTGTCCAATTGCACCGGCTTTACCAGGTACCAGGCAAAGCCTGCTTCCTTCGCTTTGCGGCGATCCTCTTCCTGACCCCAGCCGCTGATCGCAACCAGCGGGATATCGGCGTGCAGCAATGCCTGCAGCTTGCGGGCGAGCTCATAACCGTCGACGATCGGCAGGCCGATATCGAGGAAGGCAAAATCGGGGCGGAAATCCGTTGCCCGGTCCAAAGCCTCCCTTGCATCATGCGCGACGCAAACCTCGTGTCCCATTTCCTGCAGGAGGAACGACAGGCTCGTCGCGAAATCAACATTGTCGTCGACCAGCAGAATCCGCGCGCTGGGTCCGCGCGGCGGCTTTGCCTGCACCGCTGCGGTGGCGCGGTGCTCCGCGGTCAACGCGGCCTTGACAGGCAGCTGCACCGTAAACGTACTGCCCTCTCCGGCACCGCGGCTCTCCGCTTCGATGGCGCCACCGTGCAGTTCGACCAGGCGTTTTGCCAACGCGAGCCCGACGCCAAGACCGGCCTGCACCCGGACACCGGCGTCCTGATCCTGTGCGAACATGGCAAATATTCCGGGCAGGTCTTCGGCGGTGATGCCTTTGCCGTTGTCGGTCACCCGGACGCGCACCGTGTTGCCTTTGACAACGGCCGTCAGCGAAATTCTGCCACCGGCATGTGTGTAGCGTGAGGCGTTGTTCAGCAAATTCGCAAACACCTGGGACAGCCTGACGGGGTCCGCCTGCATGTAAATCGGCCGTTCCGGAATCGTCACCGCAAGCGTCTGCCGTTCGGTATCAAGGAGGGGGTGTACGGTATCCACCGCATTCTGGATCACATCGGCCAATTCAATCGGCTCGCGCCGTACCGTGAGCTTGCCGCGCGAAATTCGTGACACGTCCAGCAAATCGTCGACCAGACGAATCATGTGAGTGAGTTGTCGATCAATGATCTGTTTTGCCTGTTCCGAAGTAGTGACGGTGGCATTCGTCGACCGCAACAGCCCGAGAGCGTTCACCATGGGAGCGAGAGGGTTTCTCAGTTCGTGCGCCAGCGTCGCGAGGAATTCGTCCTTGTGTTTATCCGCAAGGCGTAAGGAGATTTCTGCATTCCGCCGCTCTTCGGATTCTTTCTGAAGTTTTCGGTTGCTGTCTTCAAGCGCCTGCTGACGTTCGCTGACTTCGCCCAGCATAGCGTTGAACGCATCGACCAGTGTGCCGATCTCATCGTGAGTCGTTCTCCTGGCTCGCAGATTGAAATCGCGTTCCTCGACAATCTTGTGAGCGACGTCGGTGACCGCAAGTATCGGTCCGGTGACTGTTCCTTGCAGCCACAGCGACACCAGCGTGGCCACCAACAGACTGATCAGCATGACACCACCGAGTATCAACAGATAATCCACCACCCTGTCCGCAAGCTCGTACTGCGCGCGCAGATAGACCGTACCCAGGAGTTCGTTGTTCTCGACGATAGGATGAAACAACGTCATCGTTCTGCCATCGATACGCGGCCCTCGCGGCGAACCCGTTAACGGAAACTCTCCCGTGGCCCCGTCGCGACGGTAAGTCGCGAACAGAGTGCCCTCCGCGGTGTAGATGGCGCCGGCGTCGATGCCGGGACGGCTGGCCAGCAGTGCAAGATTTGCGTTGGCGGCGGTGGCATCGTTGAACGCCAGGGCCGGTGCGGTGGTCCGTGCCAGAATGTCAGCCTGGGTGGTCACGTCGCTGGACAGGAAATCGCGATACGCCCGCGCCTCGTACGACAACAAGGCGACGGTCGACACGAGCAGCGCAACGAACGTGGTGACGAGAATGATCGCCAGCACTTTGCGCCTGACAGAACGGTGGATTCCTAGTTGCATCGTTTTAGCGTTATACTCACCGACTGCTCAGGCGCCCCAATGTAACCGTCCGCTGTTCCATACTGCAGGAGGTCCACTGCATGTTATCGAATTCATAGCAATGAGACTTGTCATTTCTATGACAGACATGCCGATATCTGCAGGGCCCCGCTCGAACTTTGAGAGGAAACAACTTTCCGCGAATCCGGACCGTGACTTCGGCGGCAGCTCCCCCGAATCGCTCAAGCTGAGACGCAGTCCAATATACCAAATCTTTGGTCTGTTGATCTCTGCTGCGGCAGTGTCGCAGGCCCTCGCGGCGCCCCAGGGACCGGATCTCTTCGAGCTGAGTATCGAGCAGCTGGGCAAACTGCGTGTCACCTCCGTGTCCCGGCGCGGCGAACCCTTGCGGGACGCGCCGAGTTCCATTTACGTGATCACTGGCGAGGAAATCCGCCGTTCCGGATACACGCGGCTGCCGGAGGTCCTGCGGCTCGCGCCCGGCGTGGAAGTCGCGAGGAACGGCTCGCATTCGTGGACCATCTCCATTCGCGGCTTCAACAGCGACCTCTCGAACAAACTGCTCGTCCTGATCGATGGCCGCAGCGTCTACTCACCGCTGTTCGCGGGCGTATTCTGGGATGCGCAGGACACATTGCTACAGGACATCGATCGAATCGAGGTGATCTCCGGACCCGGGGGCACGCTCTGGGGATCCAATGCGGTCAACGGAGTCATCAATGTCATTACCCGCTCGGCCGGGGATACGCAGGGTGCGCTCGTGGATGTGGGCGCAGGCAACACGAAACCGGGGTTCGCAGGCTTCCGCTACGGCTGGCAATACTCGGACAATATTGCCGCACGCGCCTATTTGAAGTACCTGGATCAGGATGCATCCGAAACGCCCTCGGGAGGGGACGCCCATGACAGCTGGCAGTCGCTGCAGGGAGGGTTCCGCATGGACTGGGACCGCCGCGAATCCGAACGAATCACATTCCAGGGCGATGTTTATGACGCAACGTTATCGGACCTGTTGCGCGGCGATTTCACGCTCGGCACCCTGCCCGGTCCGGATACTCCTGGCGATATCGACATCGGCGGCTTCAACCTGCTCGTGCGTTGGGACCGGCACCTCGAAAGCGGTGGGCGCATGCAGTTGCAGTCCTATGTCGATCATACCTCGCGCGATATACCCGGCAGCTTCAACGAAAGCCGCGACACCCTGGACATCGATTTCCAACACGACCTGACCGCCGGCAACCGGCATCGCGTCGTCTGGGGAGCGGGGTTTCGAATCACCAGCGATGACCTGGACAACACGCTGTTTGCGTCCTTCATACCCGAGGAACGGACCGACCAGACCGTGAGCCTCTTCCTGCAGGACGATATCGGATTCCGCGACGACAGCGTCGTTTTGACCCTGGGTGCCAAGCTCGAGCATAACGATTACACCGACTACGAATTCCAGCCGAATGTGCGGCTCATCTGGCGGGTCGGCAGCCGGCAGACGCTGTGGTCCGCCGTCTCCCGCGCGGTCCGTATCCCCGCGCGCCTCAATACGGATCTGCAACTGACTGCGCCGTTTGCCCTGCCCGGCTCCGGTATTCCGCTGTACTTCAACGTCGTCGGCAGCAAGGAATTCGAATCTGAGGAACTGATCGCCACCGAGCTCGGTTACCGCGCCCAGGTCCACGAGGACCTGTCACTGGATCTGGCCTTGTATCAACACGATTACGACAAGCTTCAAACCCAGGAAGTCGGCGACGTCATCATTGTCGGCAACCCGATCGACTATATCGTGCTGCCGGCGTCCCTCGCGAACAACATGGAAGGTAAGTCGTACGGCGGCACCCTGGTTGCCAACTGGCAGGCACTCCCGGACTGGCGTTTGCAATTCCAGTATGCCTACCTGGATCTCGACTTGCGCCTGAAGCCCGGCAGTAGCGACAACGGCGCGCTGGGCGTCGCCGGCAACAGTCCGCGACATCAATTCGCCGTGCATTCGTACCTGGTGCTTGCCCGGGATTTCGATTTTTATACAGGCGTTCGTTATACCGATGAACTGCCCAACCAGGGCGTGTCCGATCGGACGGCGATCGATATCAGTCTGGGCTGGCGCCCTGTCGAGCGGCTGCGGCTCTCGCTCACCGTCCGAAATCTCAACGACAGCGAGCACCTGGAATTCGGCGGCAGCAACATGATCGAACGCAGCGCTTTTCTCAGGGCCACCTGGAATCTCTAGCGCTGCCGCGCGGCCTCGTTGACCTCGCTGCCCGCCGCCGCATCGGCTGCGGTCGCCGATACCTCGGGAGGCGGATGAAGTTCTCCAGTCCAACAGTCTTTCAGCAACAAGTCTGCCCGGCTGGCCCGCGCAGCCGTCCTGGCAGGCAACAGGCCGGCCACGATCTTCGCGGCAGCCTGCATGGATTCGCCCGGGGATTCCGAACGCATGACCGGATCGAGTGGCTCGCGGCAATCGCTCTTCAGGATGATGCGCAGGAGATTCTCCAGCGGCTGCGCGTATTTCGGGAATGCGGACATCAATGGCCGCGCCGCCAGCGCGGCTTTGCGCAGCTCGTTGATGGGTTTTGCCACGCCCGGCAGCAGGCTGACCAGCGCGCGATCCGCGGCCGACGCTTCCACCAGCAGGGCAATCTCGCGGAAGAGCGGGGGCGCCGGAGCGGCCATGACCTCGGGGGCGCGGCGGCGGGCACGCATGGCCTGCTGCAGTGCCATGGTCCGATAGCGACGCAAGGCGAGCGTCGGGTCCTGAATTCCCAGGTCGGCGGGCAGCCAGAGGCTCACGCCATCGGTGGCGGGGATCGCCTGCTTCTGCAGCGGACCGCGGCGGCGGCCGAACACCGCGGTCAGCAAAGTCGTGGGCGCGGGCCGCTGCGCCATTCGGATCGGGTAACTGGCGCCGAACACCGTGTTGACCAGGAGATCGATGCGGACCGCGACGTCCGCGAGCAGCAGGGTCGGAGTTACGCCCTCTCGTTCACGATGTCGCCGCCACAGGTCCCGTGCGAAAACAGTCGCATGGCGGGCGACGTCGCTGACAACTTCTTCGGCTTCGGCCAAGAGTTTTTCTCGATTGCAGTCAGACGAAGGTGGCGTCGATCAAGGCATAGCCGGCGGCAGCCAGCATCGCCAAATCAAGATACTGGACGGGTCCGGCATTGACAAGTTGCCTCGTCCAATTCGTCGCCGCCTGGTGTTAAAGTCCGCCAACGGCCGATATGTCCGGAACCGGAACACAGGTTTTGGCGGTGGCGGTTGTCGCCCGCCGGAGCCCGGAAGCGCCCGGTCAGGGAACTTCATGGGCGATCCCGGCGACAAAACGGTCTGGGATGGCCGGACTTCAAACGATGGAATTACCCGCAAGCGACCCCGCGATGCCGGCGACGGCAATGACGGCCGCAGACATGCAGAAAACCATCGCTGCGATTTATCGCAGCGAGTCGCGCCGTGTGCTTGCCACCCTGATCCGGTTGCTGGGCGACTTCGACCGCGCCGAGGAAGCGATGCACGATGCGTTTACCGCGGCACTGACGCAGTGGCAGCGCGACGGCATCCCCGAGAATCCGCGCGCATGGCTGGTATCGGCCGGCCGATTCAAGGCGATTGACCACATCCGGCGGCGCGCGCGTTTCGACGCCTCGCTCGCTGACATCGCCGAGCAGCTCGATAGCGGCCGGGACACGGATCCTGCCGACGAGGAGATCGAAGACGACCGCCTGCGGTTGATCTTTACCTGTTGTCATCCGGCATTGTCGCCGGACAGCCGGCTGGCACTGACGCTGCGCGAGGTATGCGATCTCACCACGGAGGAAATTGCACACGCATTCCTCACCGCCTCGTCGACCGTCGCCCAGCGGATCGTGCGTGCGAAGTCGAAGATCCGCGATGCCGGTATTCCCTACGAAGTGCCGGGACACGCCGAGTTGCCCGAGCGTCTCGACAGTGTCCTGCAGGTGGTGTACCTCGTTTTCAACGAGGGATACTTCGCCTCATCCGGCGCGTCGCTCACCCGCTCCGATCTCTCCGGCGAAGCAATCCGCCTGGGCCGCCTGCTGGTCGAGTTGCTGGGAGAACCGGAAGCCGTCGGCTTGCTCGCATTGATGCTCTTGCACGAATCGCGGCGGGAAGCGCGCTCCACTTCGGCGGGTGAAGTGGTGCTGCTGGAAGAACAGGACCGCGCACTGTGGAACCGGGAACTGATCGATGAGGCGTCCCTGCTGGTCCGACAGGCGCTGCTGTCGCGGCGGTTCGGTCCCTACACGTTGCAGGCCGCGATCGTTGCGGTGCACGCCGATGCGCTGGACGCCGCCGCCACCGACTGGAACGAGATCATTGCGTTGTACGATCTCCTGCTGCAGGTTGAGTCGACACCGGTCGTCGAACTGAACCGCGCCGTCGCGGTGGCCATGCGTGACGGCCCACAGGCGGGACTGGAGCTGATCGATGCACTGCTGCAGGCTGGCGGCCTCGATAGCTACCATCTCGCCCATGCGGCGCGTGCGGACCTGTGCCGGCGGCTGGGAAGAACGCACGACGCCGTGACCTCGTACCGGCACGCTCTCAAGCTCACGAAACTGGAACCCGAACGCCGTTTCTTCGAACGCCGCCTGACCGAACTGGCCGCATCGGAACCTGTGGGGCAGTGACGGTATCGAGCCTGGAGCGGGGAGCGCTTTTGCGACACGCGGAGGCTGGCGCGGGGGTGCTGCTTGGTTGGACGCGGAGACTGGAGCGGGGCGAGGTCTCCGAGCGCGAAGAGGTCGTGGTGGCGCAGGAGAGCGAGACCCGGCTGCCCCCCGAGTGGGCCCTACGCCTCGAGCCCTTCCTGCGCGCCCCCGAGCTGTACGTGGAGCCCGATCTG
>JBOHZD010000317.1:0-5369 GCA_050738315.1 Woeseiaceae bacterium | reverse complement strand
GGGAAGCCATTGTGAAAATGCTTGCGGACATGGCACCGCAATCCGAATTTGCCCGACGTTCAGTCGGTTGCACCGGCCGCGCGACGTGCCCGGGCAAATTGCGGAAAGCCAGCTATACTTGTCACATATGGTCCCATCCGGTGCCCCAGCCGCCCCGCGCGCTGTTGCCGCGCCGGCCAGGAGCCGGCACACCCGCGAGGTGGTTCCATGCCTACGCAAGCCCCCCTGCACAACCTGTGCACGATCGTTCTGGCGAGCCTGGTTGCAGGCTGCAGCTATCCGTCAGTCACCACTCGCTACCAGCCGTTGCACCCGGGTAACAACGTCGACGTCACCTTCCGCGTCGATGCCGGGGACGGCGACGGCGTCGAGGTGGCGAGGCTCTACATTTACGAACATGAATTGTCTGTCCAGAACGGCATGCAGACGGCAACGCAGCGCCCCGGCGGCATCTGGGGCCTGCAGCAGACGTGGAACTACCCGACGACGCCGACGAGCATTTCCGAGACCTACACTCACAGCGGTTTTCCCGCCAGCTCCTTCGTACGCTACCTGTTCACGGTGACCGACACCGAGAATCGGACGCGCAGCGAGGAATGGTGGTTCGCGGCCGGCAACTGGCCGTTCGGCAACAGCCCGATTCCGATTCTGGGGAACGGCGCGCCGGCCGAACGCATTGACGTGTGTTTCGTCGCGGACAACACGGACTACACCAACGGCGCCGGAATGCTGCCGGATCTCGTCGGCCTGGTATTCGACGGTTACCACGTGAACAACGCGATACGCGGCTCGTGGCGCAAGTACTGGCAGTTCTACTACTCACCGGAAACCGGCTTCATCAGCGACTTCGACACGCCGCCGCTGACAATGACCATTCCCGCTTCCGTTTCCGGCGCCGCGATCATCGATCACGCGGCGGTCATTCACACGACCGTGAAGCGCGACTGGGCGAGCGGCGGCAACTTCGGCACCGAACCCACCAACATCGGTACGGCCGTGCACGAGAGTGCACACGCCGCCTTCGGCCTGAGCGACGAGTACTCGGGCGGTGGCCACAGCACCTCGTCCAATCCGCACCACAACAACTATTCGTCGCAGACCGACGCCGAGAACTACAATACCGCAAACGGCTGGCCGGCCTCGGACGTGGAGTCGATTCAGCCGGGATGGTGGCGCCCGGAACCGGCCACGCTGGCTTGCATCATGCTGAACGACGGCGATGCGACGATGCCGGACTTCGAACGCACCTGCCTCGCGCGGGCGTCGTGGTTCTACCAGCAGCTCTAGAGGATCGTGACATGCGTACACTATTTTCGATTCTCGCGCTCGCGGGAATGTGTACAAGCGCTTGCAGCGGCTGGGATGGGCCGAGGCCAGCTGACGTCCCTACCCAGGTAATGCTCGCTCCGCAGGCGTCGCCGGTGCTGCAGGTAACGTTCCGCGCAACGGCACAAGGCTACGCGATCACCCGCATGCGGCAGGTGATGGGCGCACCGACGCTCGCGATCAACCAGGACCGAGCGGTACTGCTCGTTGCCGCCGATCCCAACGGGAGTGTGGTTGCTTCCGTCAGCGTCCCGAATCCGCGGGTGGTGCATACCGCCGGCTCCCGGGATCCCGCCACCGCGGTTCTCGACGAGGCGACATTTACCGTCAATTTTCCGGACCCGCAGGCCATCCGGTCCATCGACGTGACCGTCCGCGAGGGGCCGAACGCCGCCTACAAGCAGCGCTTCCCGGTGCAGGACTACCCGCGTCCGGCCACACAGTGACGGCTATGCCGATAATGAACTGCACGGCCCGCGGCGGGCTGCTACCGGCAAGGTGATCGAGCGCGTCACGGCCGATATCGCCTGCATTGATAAGCAGCACCTTGATCAGCAGAATAGGCTCAGGCTCCCCTTGCTCGACAAGCGAGATGGCGTGGGTAAATTCGGCACAGGACAGGCGATACGGCGCAGGGAGGACCAGCGGCTCATAACCGGCACCGGTTGCTACACGGGCGACCTTTGTTTCGCCAACCAGGCATACCTTTGCTTCTTTCGCTCGCCATACGCGCATGGCAACGTCAGCAGACTGGAGGTTGCGGCGGCTCGCGCGGCGCCGGGCGTCATCGCCGTCTATACCTCGGAGGACCTCACTGCGGCCGGCGTCCGCGACGTGCCTGGGGCTTCCTTGCCCCCATTCGCTATCGGAGGACCAAGCGAAGCGCTTCTGCAACCTCCGCTGGTTCGGGACCGGGTTCGGTACGTGGGAGAACCGGTCGCCGCGGTGCTCGCGGAAACGTTGGCCGAGGCAAGAAACGCGGCAGAGCTGATTGAATTCGAACTCGACGAACTCGAGGCGGCGGTAACACCGGGGGACGCGTTGCGCGAAGGTGCCGCGACGATTCACGAGCGCGTGCCCGGTAACCTTTTCGGCACGCTGACGTATGGTGACCGCGAAGCTACCGAAGGCGTATTTTCCCAAGCAGCTCATGTCGTCACGATCGATGTCCTGAACAACAGGCTCGCGCCGACGGCAATGGAACCGCGCGGCTGCAACATCGACTACGATGCGGCAAGCGGCAGGATTACCGTGCATCAGGGATGCCAGGGCGCACATTCGTTGCGCGACCGGATCCTGGAGACGATCGACATCGAGCCCGACAAGCTGCGGGTGATATCACCGGACGTCGGCGGTGGTTTCGGCCTCAAGTATTTCCTGCAGTGCGAAACCGTGGTGGCTGTGTTTGCGTGCCGGGCAACCGGGCGGCCCGTGAAGTGGAGTGCTGATCGTTCCGAAAGCTTCCTGTCGGATCTTCACGGACGCGACCATGCGAGCCATGCGGAACTGGCGCTGGATGATGATGGGCGATTTCTCGCCGTGAACGCGACCATCACCGCCAATATGGGAGCGTACTGCTCCCAGGCCGGTCCGATGATTCCCTGGTTCGGCGCCTGCATGACGACAGGTGTGTATGCAATTCCCGTCGTCTGGGTCGACGTACGCATGGTCGTGACCAATACGGTGCCGATCGACGCCTACCGCGGCGCCGGCCGGCCGGAGGCCGCATACCTGATCGAGCGACTGGTGGAAAAGGCGGCCCGGCAGCTCGGCATAGGCAGCGTCGAACTCAGACGCCGGAATTTCATCCGTCCCGAACAGTTTCCATACAAGACCGCGACAGGTCGCAGTTACGACTCGGGGGACTACGAGCGCATTATGGACAGCGCGTTGTCGAGCGCCGGCTGGGAGGATTTCGAGCGGCGCCGCAGGGCGAGCGACGAAAGCGGACGATTGCGGGGCATAGGCCTCGCCTATTACGTCGAAATCTGTTCGGTGCTGGGAGGTGAGAATGCCTACATCGAGTTCGGCAGAAACGGCAGGCTTCTCGTGCGCATCGGCACACAGTCGACCGGCCAGGGTCACGAAACAACCTACGCGCAAATGGTGGCCGGTGGTCTTGGAATCGATATCGGCCAGATCGACGTGATCGAGGGCGACACCGATCGCGTGCCGACCGGCGACGGTACGGTCGGATCGCGCTCGATGGTTATCGGGGGTTCGGCAATCTATCGGACAGTCGATGGTCTTATCGATGCGGGACGCAGAATGGCAGGTCAGCTGCTCGAAGCCGCAGACGCCGACATCGAATTCGACAGCGCCCGCTATCGCGTCGCAGGCACCGACCGTTCGGTTTCGCTGATCGAGGTAGCGCAGGCGTCCTTCGATGACGCGAACAGACCGAACGGGGTCGAGCCCGGGCTCGCCAGCAGCGAACGTTTCGCACCTGAAGAGGGAACCTTTCCGAATGGCTGCCATGTCTGCGAGGTCGAGGTCGACCCGGAAACCGGCGTAATCGAGATTGTGCGCTATACCATTGAAGATGATGTGGGCACCGTGATCAATCCGCTGATTCTGGAAGGACAGATCGTCGGCGGCGTTGCGCAGGGGCTGGGGCAGGCTCTGGGGGAGCACGCCTTGTATGATCGCGATGGCGGCCAGCTGGTCACGGCATCGTTCATGGACTACCCCATGCCCCGTGCGGACTGGACGCCGCATATAGATTTTCGCTACCGGGAAGTGCCGTCGCCGAGAAATCCGCTGGGAGTGAAGGGTGCCGGAGAAGCCGGCACCGTCGGCGCCGCACCGGCACTGGTCAATGCGGTTCTGGATGCGCTGGCGCGCCGCGGCATCGACCACGTCGACATGCCGCTGACCCCGCTCAGGATCTGGCAGTTGCTGAACTCCTGACCGGCGGACACAGGGTGGGGCGAAAACCTGTCGCCCATCGCATGCGCGAATGCGCCACCCGGGCTGCTTCTCATCGATGCGATTGTTCTCCACCGGCCTTACGCTCCGGCACAACATCGAGCGGCTATGCGACTGACAGTGAAATGTCGTACGACCTGAAGTGAACTCCATGACCGTTCAGTCGTTCCACACGTCGCGGCTTGTGCGATTGTGATTACAATCGGGTCAACGTCGGTATCGACTCCGGAGGTGGACGTGGACGTACGATCGACAGCTGAAATTGCCGATACCGACGCCTAGACACGCTCGAGGACATTCACGCACGCATCATGGGTGCACTCGCGAATCCCGAAGACGATCCCGAGTACGAGAAACGCGTCGCCCGCGGTGTCCCGGGTGGCAAGCGCAAATAGGCCTGCGATAAGGGAAACCAGGGGTATCAAGATGGCGAACGACGATGCAATCGCAGAACTGCAACAACGTATAGACAGGCTGGAGAACGAACTCGGCATTCAGCAGGATATCCATGCAATCCGCCGCTTGCAGTACGCATACGGCTACTTCATCGACAAGTCGCAGTACGACGAATGCGTCGATTTGTTTGCCGAGGATTCCGAGGTCTGGTTCCTGGGTGGCATTTACAAAGGCAAGGCAGGGGTCCGGCGGCTCTATGTCGAGCGCTTTCGCAACAACTTCACCGAGAATCACAACGGTCCCCGATACGGCTGGCTGCTCGACCATCCACAGCTGCAGATGATCATCGACGTGGCACCCGACAGAAAGACGGCCGAAGCGCGCGGCCGCTCGCTCATGCAGGCCGGCACGCACGAAACCGCCAGGATGAAACAGCGTCAGTGGTGGGAGGGAGGCATTTACGAAAACCGCTACGTCCGGGAACGGGGCGTGTGGAAAATCAAACGACTCGGCTATTTTCCATTCTGGCACGGCAGCTTCGCCGAAGGCTGGGGCAAGACCCCCATCGATTTCATTCCGATGGCAAAGACCTGCTATCCGGAAGATCCGATCGGGCCTGACCAGCTCATCGAACCGCCCCCGCGCCTGTGGCCGGCAACCGACATCGTTCCCTTCCACTTCGACCATCCCGTCACCGGCAAGCCGATCAGAATCGACAA
>JBOHZD010000316.1:0-13908 GCA_050738315.1 Woeseiaceae bacterium | reverse complement strand
CGATGATCGCTGCCGTCGCTCGCCGCAATCCACAGGTTGCCGATCGTGCGGTCGCTCATGATGTCGTTTGAATTCCGCACATAGACGACCTGTCGGCCGTCCGGCGAGATCCGTGGATCCGCCGCGTATTCAAGCTGGAACACATCGAGTGCCTCGAATTTGCCGGCCGCCATGGATGGCGGGGCCGCGACGAGAGACAACGCCAGGCAGAGGATCAGGCGGGGTGCGTACATGGTTATTTCCTTTGCTGGTTGACTGCGCCGGACTGAAATTCGCATAGAATGGCGCCGACGTTTGTTCGATCTTCGAAAGAGGGAGCGCTATAGCATGCCGAGTCCGGAGCCTGCCCGCAAATCCTGGCACGGGTCATTCACGCCGGGCCGCCACTTCCTGAAAATGCACGGCCTGCAGAATCACTTCGTGATCGTGGACGGCCGCGACGATCCGTATCGCCCGGGCAGGGATGACATCGTGCGTATCTGCGATCCCCGGACGGGCGTCGGCGCCGATCAACTGGTCATCATCACAACACCGACGGACGCTGGAAAAAACGAAGGTGCCGCAGCGCGGGTGGAATTCTGGAATGTCGACGGCCGCGAAGTCGAGGCTTGCGGCAATGCAACGCGCTGTGTCGCCTGGCTGTTGCTCGAAGAGGCGGCCACGGACGAAGTGCGGGTCGAAACGCGCGCGGGTGTTCTGCGGTGCTGCAGAACCGGGCCGCAGCGGGTGAGCAGCGAGATGGGCCGCATACGCACGGGCTGGCGCGACATCCCGTTAAGCACCGAACGCGATACCTGTCACCTGGAAATCCGCATGGGCCCGCTCAGGGACCCGGTTGCTTTGAACATCGGCAATCCGCATGTCGTGTTTTTCGCCGATCGATCGGACGATCTCGACGCCATCGACCTGAGCGTGTTGGCACCACCGGTACAGGAGAATCCCCTGTTCCCCGAACAGGTGAACGTGGGCGTGGCGCAGATGCAGAGTGACACTCGCATGCGCCTCCGGGTATTCGAGCGCGGAGCCGGGTTGACGATGGCATGCGGCAGCGGCGCCTGCGTGGCCGTCTTCGCCGCGTTGTCTCGCGGTCTCACGGATTACCGCCGGATGACGGTCGAATTGCCGGGCGGCGAACTCGACATAGAGATTCAGCCCGACGGCTCCGCCGTGATGTCCGGCCCCGTTGCCTTCTGTTTCAGCGGGACTCTTCCGCGGTAACGGGCGCCGGGCAAAACATTTCCGCTTTTTCCGGTCTAATGACGAGTCCATCGATAAGGAGCAACAAGAATGGATGTCCGAACAGTGCTGGTGACGACCGTCGCGTTGTTGTGTGCCGGCAATTCGGCAGCACAGGATTGGCCCGGCAATGACATACCGCGTTTCTCACTGACGCCGATCGGCGGCTATACGTTCGGCGGGGAATTCGAGGACGAGGCGGGTTCCGTGTCGGTGGAGGTCGACGACGCGGCACACTATGGTTTGATTGCCAATTTCCGGGAATCGGCCAATACGCAGTGGGAAATCTTTTATTCGCGGCAGCAAAGCGAGGCGGATACGTCCGAAGCGACCACCGGTACGCCGATTGACGATGACGTCGTCGATCTCGACGTACAATACCTGCACATCGGCGGCACGTATGTGGCGGACGGTGTGCGCGCGCGACCCTACCTCGCGGCAACCGTCGGCCTGACGCGCTTCGATCCGGATCCCCTGAAATTCGATTCGGAGAATTTTTTCTCGTTCGGCATCGGCGCCGGGTGGCAGATGCAGCCTACGGAGCGTCTGGGATTGCGGCTGGAAGGCAGGGTACTCGGGACCTTGCTGCGCTCGGATACGGATCTGTTCTGTGAAACCGGTCCGGATGAGAACATCTGCGTGATTTCGGCGAACAGCGATGTGTATTGGCAGTTGCAGACGACGTTGGGGGTCGTGTTCCGGTTTTGAGAGCCCGCCATGCGGGCGACCGCTATCAGCCTGCAACAGCCTCAGTCACCCCCAAAGCCCCGCGTCCGGCAATCCGACCAAACCATTCCGATACTCGAGCGCATGCTCCCGGTCGTGCACCTGGAACAGCGGACCGTCCAGGTCGACATACCGGCAAAACTGCGCCGGCATCATCGCCGGCGCCATCGCGAGCGACGAGCCGAGCATGTTCCCGACCATGAGTTCCAGGCCGCGATGCCGGCACTCATCGACCATCCGCATCGCTTCCGTCAGGCCGCCGCATTTGTCCAGTTTGATATTGATCATGCGGTAGCGCGCCGCGCAATAATCCAGGTCGGCCGTGCTCTGGCACGATTCGTCGGCACAAAGCGTTACCGGAAAATCGAATCTCGCGAGCTCGTCATCCGCGCCGGCAGGCAAGGGTTGTTCAACCATTGAGACGCGACTGTCGACCAGGACACCCGCGAGCTCGTCCAGCAGATCGATCGTCCATGAGCCGTTCGCATCGATGACGATGTCGGCATCGGCACGGGCCTTCCTGATCGCCCGTATCTTTGCCGCCGTATCAGAGGCATCCAGTTTGACCTTGAGCACGGGGCAGTCCGACATTGCGCGCGCCTGCCCGGCCATCTGCTCCGCCGCAGCAAGGCTCAGGGTAAACACGGTCGTGACCGGCCTGGCATCGATCTGCAGCAGCTCCCAGACGCGCGCCTTTTCGCGCTTTGCCCTGAGATCCCACAACGCGCAGTCGAGCGTATTCCGTGCCCCGCCCGGGCCGAGCAGTTGCTGCAGGTCCTCGACGTCGATCCCGGCTTCTATTTCGTCCTGTACGTCGTGAATCGCCGCCGCCATCGACTCGTTCGTCTCATCGAGATAGCTCACGCCGAGCGCTTCGCCGCGGCCTTGAAAATTTCCGTCGGTGATGACGGCCGTCAGCGTCGTGATCCCCGTGACGGCGTCCCTCGCGGTGACGAAAGGCTCGCGTAAGGGCCAGGTGTCGAGATCGAGCTCGAGCTTCATCGGTCCAGCAGCGCATCGACCAGCGGACCGACGCCCGTCGCGATGGGATCGACGACCGGCAGTCCCGTCTGTGCATGCGCCTCGGCGAACGCCCGGTCGCGATCGGGCTCCGCCATCCCCTGGGTATTCAGGCTGATACCGATGACCTGCACGTCGGCATTCGTCAATAGTCCGACTTCGAGGTAACGGTCGACGCAGTAGGTCAGCGGCGGAATCGGAAAGTCGGGATACTCGTCGATGTGCGAGCGCAGAGGATCGTGGCACAGGACCAGCGAATCGGCTTGCGATCCGTGCACCAGGCCCGTTGTAACCGCCGCATAGGCAGGATGGAGTATGGATCCCTGGCCTTCGATGACATCCCAGTGATCGGCTTCGTTGTCGGGCGACAATAACTCGGCGGCGCCGGACAGGAAGTCGGAGACCACCGCATCCACGGGTATTCCCTGTCCCGCGATCAGGATGCCGGTCTGGCCGGTCGCGCGGAACGTGGCCGAAACATTGCGCGCAAGCAGTTCGCGGTGCATTGCGAGCGCCGTGTATTTCTTGCCGACGCAGCAGTCCGTGCCGACCGTCAGCACACGCAGTCCCGTCCGCCGCCGCCCGCTCGCAACCGGCAGGCCGGGCGGTGGCTCGCGCACGTCGATCAGTCTCCGTCCCGTCTGTTCCGCAACGCGCTTCAGCGTCTCGTTCGAGCGGAGGCGCGTATGCATGCCGCTGACGATATCGAGGCCGGCATTCATGGCGTCCGTGAAAGTATCGATCCAGGCAGCTTCGATCCCGCCTCCGAACGAGACGGTACCGATGACGAGGCTCTTTGCGCCCGCGGCTTTCGCTTCCGCCGGCGTCATGTCCGGCAGGCCGAGACTCACCCGGCTGTCGGGGTAGCGCAGTTGCCCGACACAGAGTTCGGGACGCCAGTGCAGCAGGCCTTTGCCGGTCTTGGCATTGAGGCGGTTATTCGTGGCGCCCAGGAAGACCAGGTACGGCGTCGCGATATCGAGCATCGTCATGGTGTCGCACGCCTGATGATCGTTCCGGGACGCGCGCCGGTGGCCTGGCCGTCGGCGAACACCTGCTGTCCGGCGACCCACACGGCGATGATGCCTTCGGACAAGAGCTCTGGTGCTTCCGGAGTTGCGCGGTCGATCACCGTGTCGGGATTGAACAGGACGAGGTCGGCCTTCGCGCCCGCGCGAATGACGCCGCGATTTGCGAATCCCATGTGCTGTGCCGCGAGTCCCGTCATCTTGTGCACGGCCGCTTCGAGACTCAGCAATCCCTGGTCGCGCACGTAACGTCCGAGGATGCGCGTAAACGTGCCGCGCGCGCGTGGATGCAGATCGACGAACGCTCCGTCGGTGCAGATATTGGTTTCGGGCCACAGCAGCAGTGCCTGTATGTCGTCCTTCCGCATGCTGGTGCCGATGATGGCATCGGCGCCGTGCCCGGTCTTTTCCTCCATCGTTTTCGAGGCTCGAGCGAGCTGCATGAAGGCAGTTGCAGCATCGACACCGCGCTGTGCCGCGATCTGCGTCAGCGTTTCGCCGACGAGCGCCGGCTCCGGATCGAATTGCGTGAGCCAGATGCCGTCGGGCGGCGCAATCTCGTCGAGCGCCTCCTGGATCGCATCGAGATCGGTGTAGTCGCGTTCCGGCAGCAGCACCATCAGGTTCGATTGCCAGTACTCATAGGGATAAATGTCGGCCGAAATCTGCACGCCGTCGGCGCGCGCGGCGTCGAGTTTCGCAATAATGCGCGGTGCCTCGCCCCACAGGCGTTTCATGGCGAGTTTGATGTGGGACACCTGCACGGGCATCCCGGTGACACGGCCGATCTCGATAATTTCATCGAGCGCCTGCTCGAACCAGCGATCTTCGCTGCGCACGTGACTGATGTAACGGCCGCCGGCGTCCGCGGCGACTTTTGCCAGGGTCTGGACCTCCGATGAATCCGAATAGATGCCGGGTTCGTATTCGAGCCCCGACGACAAGCCGAGTGCGCCGCTCGCGAGCTCCTGCTTCAGGAGTTCGGCCATGGCGGCGACTTCTTCCTCGGTTGCCTCGCGCTGGTAGTCCTTGCCTAAGGCCCTCGAACGAAGCGTGTTGTGCCCGATATAAGAGGCGAGATTGATCGCCGCCGGCAAGGTTTCGAATTTGCCGAAGAAATCGGCCAGCGGCATTTCGGAGCCACCGTCCTGGCCAACGACAACCGTGGTAATGCCCTGGCTCACGGCCGGCAGCGCATCGGGTTGGTCGATGAGATCGTCGCCGGAGTGGCTGTGCGTGTCGATGAAGCCGGGCGCGAGCACGAGTCCCTGCCCGTCGTACACCCTTTCGCCGGCGCGCCGGTCGAGTTCGCCGACTTCGGCGATCGAGTCGCCGGAAATGCGTACATCACCGGCGTAGGGCGCTGCTCCCGTGCCGTCCACGATCTGCACGTCGCGGATCAACAGGCCGGCCGATGCCCGGTCGCTCCGGGCACCGTCCTCCGACGAGCAGGATGCGACGAGGGCAAATGACGCACACAGAAGCATGACGATCGGTCGCATTTCCCAGGGCCCCATTTCCCAATGGCCCGGTATTGGAACATGGCGACCGGCAGGGATGGCCGTAAATTCATATTGTGCAATCGTGCTGTTCCCGTGCGCCGATCGGCGCTACGGTCATTATGTTCAGTCTCAAAAATCAAGAACATGAATTATTCCCATTTCGCTGCATTCCTGTTTTTCGCGTCCCTTTCGATTCCTCTCTCCGCCGCCGAACCGCAGCCGGTCACGATCGACGATTTCGCGAAGACCAAGAGCGTCGGCCCGCCGACGATCTCCACGGACGGCGAGTACGTTGCCTACGTGTCCGACAAGCAGATTCACATTGTGGGGCTCTCGGGCGGCGAATCGCGGCCCGTTACGTCGACGGCTTCGGCGGCCTCGGATCCCTGCTGGTCGAAAGACGGCAAGAGCCTCTACTTCCTTTCGAATCGCTCGGGCACGCAGCAGGTGTGGAAACTGCCGCTGACCGGTTTCGGTGAAGCGATGCAGGTCACGGAAATTGAAAGGGGCGTCGATACCCTCCGGTTTTCGAATGACGAGTCACGGCTGCTCCTGTCGTACGACGACCCGGCCGAGGAAAAAGCGGATGACGACAAGGAAAAGGGACCATGGGTCATCACCCGGCTTCAGTTCAAACGCGATGCCGGCGACGGCTACCTGACCGAACGGCCGTCCGACCACATTTACATCTATGACGTCGCGAGCAGGGACTTGGCCCAGGTCACTGCGGGAAATTATGCCGAGGGCGAGGCGGCGTGGTCGCCCGACGGCGAGCACATCGTATTCGTCAGCAGTCGGGAGAAAGATCCCGACGTCAGCTACAAGAATGACCTCTGGGTGGTGCCGGCGCGGGCGAACGACGAAAAGAAAGAAGACGACGGCTCACTGTTGCGCCTGACCGCGAGCGACGACGTCAAGAGTTCTCCCGCATGGAGCCCGGATGGAAAATGGATCGCCTACCTCACCGCCGTCGACGGCGTGTATGGGATCAACCGGCTGGCCGTGATCCCGGCAGGCGGCGGTACTCCGGCAATCCTGACCGCGCAACTCGATCGCTGGGTGCAGGCTTTCCGCTTTTCCGCCGATGGGCGCTGGATCTACTTCCTGTTTGACAATCGTGGCGGGCAACATCTGGCGCGAGTAAGAGTCACGGGCGGCGAAGTCGAGCATCTGCTCGGCGGCGAGCGCAACGTTTCGGCTTTCGACGTCGATGACTCGGGTCATATCGTCGTCCGTTTGACGGATAGGAACGATGCCGACAACCTGTATCGCCTCCGCAATGACCGCCTGGATCGCCTGACCTCGGTCAATGACGACTACCTCTCTACGCGCGCAGTCGGCGGCAAGGAGAAGATCTCGTTTGCGAGTCCCGACGGGACGGAGGTGGAGGCGTTCGTCACCAAGCCGCCCGGCTTCACGTCCGGACGCCGTTATCCGACGATCCTCGATATTCACGGCGGGCCGGTCGGCCAGTTTTCCTGGGGCTACGACTTCGGCGCCCAGTTCCTGGCGGCGAACGGCTATGTCGTCGTCCAGCCGAATCCACGCGGTTCGACGGGAAGAGGCCAGGACTACGTTCGGGCCATCTACCAGACGTGGGGAATCACCGACTACGAGGACGTGATCGCGGCCGTGGACCATGTGATAGAACTGGGGATCGCCGATCCTGAAAGACTGGCGGTAACAGGCTATTCCTACGGCGGATACATGACGAACATCGTCATTACGCGCACGGACCGATTCAAGGCGGCGGCGTCGGGAGCCGGGCACAGCTTCATTGCGGCCAATTACGGTCATGATATCTATCAGCGCTGGTACAACTGGGAACTGGGCGTGCCATGGGAAAACGCCGATAAATATGCGCGGCTTTCGCCGCTGCTCAAAGCCGGCGAGGTGGAGACGCCGACGATCTTCCTCGGCGGCCGTGAAGACTGGAACGTGCCGATCCTCAATTCGGAACTCTTTTACCAGTCGCTCCGGCAACGCGGTATCGCTACGCAGCTCGTCGTTTATCCTGATACGCATCACGGCGGCTGGGAAGAGCGATTTGACAAGGACTTCCTGCAGCGCGTCGTGGCGTGGTTCGACCGCTACGCCAAGGCTCGATGACGTTATAATTGCGTCGATCCCTCTTACGTGGACCGCAACATGGTGCGAGCCGTCCCGACCGTTGGGCAGACCAAGGAAGAGACCATTGCGGCCGCCATCAGCGCGATGCGGTCAAACCGTCCGCTGCGCGCGGAGGAAATCTGCAGGGACTACCTGCTCCTGAATCCGGGCTCGACCGAGCATTTGCGGCTGCTGACCCATGCGCTGATGAAACAGAACCGGCTCGCAGAGGCCGAGAGCCAGTGCCGCTTCGCGCTGACCCTGGTCCCCGACATGCCGCTGCTGCGCGAGGATCTCGGCAGCATACACGCGATGCAGAACCGGTTCGACGAGGCGATTGCGTGCTTCGAAAAGGCACTGCAACTCGAGCCGAACCTGCCGCTCGCCCGCAAGAAGCTGGGCCAGGCGCTTGCGGCTCTCGGACGTGGCGAAGAAGCAGACGCGGTATTCGAGGAATACCTGGAGCGCGACCCGGACAAGGGGGCCGTCGCGGCCGGCGTGCAGCATCTCAAAGCCGGCCGAAAAGACGAGGCGATTGCAACGTTTCGAGATGCGCTGAAGCGGAATCCCGAGAACGTCGATGCGATGCGTTATCTGGCGAATGTCTATCTGCGCGACAAGGAGAATTTGAGCGACGCGGAGGCGCTGCTGCGCCGCGCAACGCAAATCGCGCCCGATTTCACCGCCGCGTGGATCATGCTCGGAGCCGTACTGCACGAGGCGAAACGCAACGTGGAGGCGATCGACTGCTACCGAACGGCTGTCGGCCTCGAACCGGACAACGCGTTTGCATGGGGAGCTCTCGGCAATGCCTGTGCCTATGCGGGCTACCCGGCGGAGGCAGCCGAGGCGTATGCAAAGTCCGTGTCGCTCGACCCCGAGGCGCCCGCGATGCAGATGGGATACGCCCACGTACTGAAGACACTGGGCGACCAGGCCGGATCGCTCGACGCCTATCGCGCCGCTATCAAGGCCAAGCCGGACTTCGGGGAAGTGTACTGGAGCATGGCCAATCTCAAGGTGTTCCGCTTCGAGGACGCCGAAGTGGCGGCCATGGAAGAGCAAGTGCAGCGCGACGACCTGACGACGAGCGCCGACATCCATTTTCGCTTCGCACTCGGCAAGGCCTACGAGGACAAGGGCGACTACGAAACGGCGTGGAAATATTACGACAGCGGCAACAAACGGCAGCGCATGCAGGTGTCGCACGATGCGCAGGAAATGGAAATCCGGCAGCACGATATCCGGGAGGTTTTCAGCCGCGAGTTCCTGGAAGAGCACGCCGGGAACGGTTTTGACGCGCCCGACCCGATACTCATCGTCGGCCTGCCGCGTTCCGGCTCGACCCTGATCGAGCAGATTCTTGCCAGCCACAGCCAGGTGGAGGGCACTGCGGAACTGTCTAACCTGAGCAAGATCGCCACGTCGATCGGGCGTTACCGGCCCGACAACGTGCAGTACCCGAAATCCGTCAAGGATTTACGCAAGAAGGACTGGTGCGCCTACGGCCGGCAATACATCGATGAAACCCGACGGCACCGACTGGCGGACAAGCCGTTCTTCACGGACAAGTTGCCCAACAATTTTCCTCACGTGGGCTTCGTGCACCTGATACTGCCGAACGCCAAGATCATCAACGCGCGCCGCCACCCGCTCGACAGCTGCCTCGGCGGATACAAGCAACTATTCGGCAAAGGTCAGAATTTCACCTATGACATGTTCGACCTGGCGGAGTACTACCGGCAGTACTACGCTACGATGCAGCACTGGAAAACGGTGCTACCGGGCAAGGTACTCGACGTGCATTACGAGGAAACGGTAACGGATCTCGACGGCCAGGTGCGGCGCATCCTCGATCACTGCGGATTGCCGTTCGAGCAGGCCTGCGTGCGTTTCCACGAAACCGCACGCGCCGTGCAGACCGCGAGCTCGGAACAGGTGCGCCGGCCGATTTTCCGCGAGGCGCTCGGAAAGTGGCGCCGCTACGAAAACTACCTGGACCTGTGGAAGGAAGAGCTCGCCGACATCATCGACGAACTGCCGGACGCGGTGAAGAACGCCGGACTATAACGCGAAGTACCATGCAGCGGTGATGGAATCACTGTAGGAGCCCGCCATTATCTGTGCCATTGCACGCTTTCGGCGTCTTGCTGCTTATACCGACAGCTTTTGCACTTTTGAATCTTGAGGACTTACTCAACCCGAAGATGTTCGGCTTCGGTGTGGACCTGCCCATAAGCAGTCGGTTCCTATTCTTTGCTGAATCGACACTGGCGCTGCTTTCGTTTGTCCTAGCCGCAAAAGCATGGGTTAAGAAAATTCGCTATCGCTATGCTCTTGATTGTACCCATTCGATTTTACTTACAAGTGATGATTTCTATTGAAGTCACGGACGACGAATTGGCAGAAATAGCGGTACCCGGATTATTTGTCAGCGCATTGATGGCTGTTATTTGGATTTCGTATTTTGCGTTATCACCTCGTGTAAAGGCAATTGTGGACGGCACTGATCGTGTATTGAAAGCCTAGCTTCAAAGGCGGCCTGTCTCTTTTTGTAAACACGATGGAGAGAGGGCGATCTGTGAACGTACTAAGAAGGACCCTTGTCTTTGTAACGGCATTTCTTTGTGGTGGCGCCGCGGTGACCTTTTTGGCGTCGGTCACGTTTGTTTACCTGGGCGTAGGCGGCACCGGGGTATTTGGATGGAACCATATTCTTGGTCGCCGGCTTCGGAGTTGCTCTTTTCGTCGCAAGAAAATGGCGCTAATCGAGAATGGAACATCGTACGGTATATCGCGCGTCTAAAGCCGCTGCGCTGTGCTTGGTCGTGAGCGGAAGGGAGGTCACGTTTGCTCGTCGATTGGCTCATTTACGGATTGCTCGTCTTTGGAGCGGCGAAGCTATTGAACGCGACCGCATTCAAGCTGAAACCTGCGTCTGGCTTGGTGACTTGGACACTCACCATCCTGATGTTTATTGTGAGCGTGGTAGCGCTCTCGACCCTGAAGGTGCTGAGGTATCAAGCCATTTCTGACAGCGTCGGCGTACCCATTAGCCCACAAAATCCACTTGATATGGGCGGCGCAGTCGTATTTGCCTGGTTGTTCTGCTCATTTCTCAATCGACAAGAAAAGACTAGACAACCACCTCTCGCGGGAGGACAGCAATGAAGTCGATAATTCAAAAACATCTACTCTGTGCGCTCGCTGTCCTTGCCATGCTTGGTAATTCGGCGTTCGCACAAGACACATCATTCCATCGAGTTCAGTTGCCTGATGGTATATCGCTCGAAATTCCTCGTCACTGGACAGTCTTGTTCCAAGATACACGCAAAAATCTCGGTGCCGCCGGTGCCGCGATGATGGACAATGCTGGAGCACAACACCGGCAGATCTCAAAGATGTTGGGGTTGATCTGCTAAAGGTATTCAGGCACCTTGAGGCTTCTGGTGGCCCAAGAATCATCGCAATGCCTGTTCGTATCGAGAAATTCAACAGTTATCGAGTGTTGGTTATGCTGTACGTCCAGGCAAGCGTGAATGGGCCTTCCCCTTGGCAAGTGACGCAATACGAGATTCCTGTCTCCAATCGGCTCATCGAGATAACGCTCTCGCACAGGCAGTCGGATGCGATTGTGTGGCGACCAATACTGGAGCGAGTAAGACGCTCGGTCCAGTTTTAATGTATTCCGCTAACAATTCATTCAAGGCGAACCCGCTTCTCGGGTCGGCTTAATTCAGGCGCTAATCATGCGGCCAAATCTCGAGCCCATGAATCGCATTCCGCACATCCATCGTGAGATTGACCGACAACAATTTCTTGTTCGCCGCCAGATCATAAAGCGTCACGGTCGACGGCGAAGAACCGCCGGCCACCACGGAATCTGAAATTACACACAACCCGCGTGCGAAGCCCTGTCGCGCGAGCGCGCCATTCGCCGCGTCAGCGTGGCTGAGCTTTTCCGGCGGGTATCTCGGCACGCGCATGGCGCGGTCTTCGTCCCCTTCGCCGCGACCGGCATAACGCAGTGCATCGGCCTCGCTGTCGTTGAAGAGCACACCTTCGCGAAACGGCTGCGCGTTGTGACTGCCCGGCGGCAGTTCGGCAGACATGTGGATCGCCTTGCCGTTGAAATGCAGCATACCGCCTGTGCGCAGCCCGCCGATGTACATGCCGTGCGCATTGCAAACGACATTGTTGAGATGCAGCTTGTTCAGTGCCAGTGGACCGTCGTCGCGCAGCGGGTCAAAACGCGAACCTCTGAACCTGAAGTCATTCGTCGCCACGTGCATCGCCCAGTTGAATTCACGGCGATCGAGATCGAAGCCCAGAACGGTGTCGAAACCGGTCGAGGACAGATACAGCGTTCGCTCGTACACCGTGATTTCATGGCAATGTTTGAGGTAGCGATTGCGCCAGCTCCCGATCCTTTCGAAGTCAGGCGTGTAGGCGAACAGTTCGTCACTGGCGGCGATGTAAACGATCTCACCGTCGAACGCAATCCCGCGCAGCCCGCGATCCCAGCCCCGGCCCTGCCAGTCGATGTCGGCCTTGTTCCAGTCGATCGTCTGGCGCACCGTTCGATCGTCGAGATCGACCAGGTAAACGCCGCCGTGACTTTCTCCCTGATTACTGCCGCGGACAACGGAGGTCGTAACGAGTTTCATCGTGCCAGGCTTCGGATATTCGCGTTTGTTCGATCGGAGAATACGAATATCCGAAGCCCGGCACCGCTCTGCCCGGCACCGGCTCAGAAGCTCTTCCGCACCGTGAGGCTGCTGGTCCGCGGCTTCTGGAGCGCTTTTATGCCCGGGTATCGCGGGTCGCCGAAAAACCCGCCGTAAACGTAGTTGCTCAGGAAACTCACGTTCCTGTCGTCCCAGACGTTGCGAACCATGAGCGAGATGTCCAACTCGTTTTCGAGTTCGAGGCCGAACTGAAAGTTGGATGCGGTCGATGATGGAACGATGCCGGTCGGATCCAGGTCAATGGCGTCGCCCAGGCTATCCCAGGTTTCCGACTGGTAGCTCGTATCGTAGCGGAACCAGAGGTCCCCGTTGACGAAGTCCAGCCCTGGAACCGTGTACTGCATGGCGGCCGAGAATTTGCGCTCCGGCGAGTGCGGCATCTCCGTGCCGTCCGGTATCTCCTCGTCGTCCTGCGTGACGAACGTTTCCACGAATTCCGCTTCCGCCAGGAAGGCACTGGCTTCGAACAGCAGGTTGTCGGTGATGTACCACGTGCCGTTGATCTCGGCACCGGTCGATTCCGCGTCGCCGGCATTGAGGGTGCCGACCAGCCAGAAGGGTTCACCGTCGACGTTATCGTTAATCTGAATGTCGTCCCATTGCATATGGAACAGGGAGACGTTCAATTGCAGCCGGTTGTCCAGCCATTCGCTCTTGAGGCCGGCCTCGTAATTAGTCAGTGTATCCGGCCCGTAGGACGGCGGAATCAGCCCCGTGGCCGCTGCGCGCTGGCTATTGTTGCCGCCGAGGCGGAAGCCTTCGCTGTAGATGAAATACATCATCCGGTCGTCGTCCAGGTGGTAGCGGGTGCTGAACTTCAGCACCGTGTCGTTCGAGACGCCCGCGCTCTCCGTCCGCCCCCCGACATCCAGGGATCCGGACGCCGGCAGACCCTTCGGGACTTCGCTGATGTCGAATTCCCTCCGGTCGTACTCGAACCAGCGCAGGCCGCCCGTCACGTCCCAGTCATCTGTCAGCTTCCAGGTCACTTCGCCGAACACAGCCGTCTGCTTGATCTCCTTGTCGAACGTTTCCTGATAGTAGATGTCGGTCGGTGTCAGCGGATACTGCACGTCGTAGCCGTAATAGTTGGCGAGGTAGGCGTAAGCCTGCGCGGCCTCCCAGGCGTCGGTCGAGGTCAGTCCCGGAACGAGCGCACCGTAGAACCACCAGTCGTAAACGCTCTCGTAAAACGCCCCCACCATCCACTGCAGTCGGCTCTCACCCTGCGAAGTAAGCCGCGCCTCGAATGAATAGCGTTCCTGCCCCTGCCAGTTGAAGGTCGATCCGTTCGAATAGTCAGTATCGTACAGGGGATAATACGGGCCGTAATAAGCAGTCCTCCACTGCTCATACATCATGTTGTCCCATTCGTAGTTGATGTCCCGGCTGAAGTCCGCAGCGGTGAATGACAACTCGGCAAAGCCGAGATCGCCGGTCACGGTCATTGCGGTCTGGTACCAGTCATCCTCGCGGTATTCGTCGAAGAACCGCGTGATCTTGTAATCGCCGAGCGCAGGGTCGGATTCCCACGTGCCG
>JBOHZD010000315.1:0-2765 GCA_050738315.1 Woeseiaceae bacterium | reverse complement strand
GGTCAGGAGGGTGCACTCGAGCGCCCACGAGGCGACGCCGCTGTCTCGGCGCAGTTGCTGCATGAACGTGCCGACATCGGTGTATGCCAGCGCCGGGCGCTCACCGCTGGCCAGGTTGCGTGCTTCGGCAAGGGTCACATCCGGGTACGGTCCGAGTCCCAGCCAGGTATCCTTGCCGAACCGCGAATACCGAAACAACCAGGACTTGGTGACATCATCGCGCAGGATCTTGCGCGCTGACGGGCGAACCTGAAGATACAGACTGCCGCCGTCGGCATACTTGCCAGCACGCCTGACGTGCTTTACAAACAAAGCCGTGAGCCCTTCCGCCAAATTCGACTCCTGCCCTTCGAAACAGTCCAGCCTACAATCAGGCCTACGTTTACAACCGGGCTTTGCCGGGACTTCTTCGAATCACACTAGCGCAGCGAGTTCCCTAAGTTCAAGACTCTAGAGGAATTTCGGATATCCTCGGACTTGCCTGGACGAGCTTTTTTTGCCACCCTCTCCGCCAAAGTCAAGCGGAGGACGGAAGCGATGTCACAGACACTGGATTGGAAATGGATCGGCCTTGGCGTCGCGATCATGCTCGCGCTCAATATCGTCGCCGGTTTCGCCATTGGGATTTTCCTGGCGCCCCAGATTCAGGGTGCGACCAGCTTGGAGGAGATGTCCTTGAGCGGCGGCCAGATGACAATGCTCGCCATCGTCAATTTTCTCGCGTTCGTGATCGGCGGTTTCATCGTCGGCCTGAAATCGGCCGGGCGGACCATACTCGAGCCGGGCATCTCCGCCGCCGTGGCCGTCGTCATCGCCTTGCTGCTCGCAGGGAACTTCTCCATAGGCAGTGTCATTGCCGGGGGCATTGTGCCGTTTCTCGCAGGGATCTTGGGCGGCTGGATCGGCGAACGCCGCCAGGAGTCACGCGGTCCCGGTCGGACGCCTTAGCAGCTTCCAGCGTACCTCGCGCGGCGACGATCCCGACTGCGCGACTCAGTTGAAGCACTTTGCGTAAAGCGTTTCTATCTTTTCGATTTCCGCGGAGCTGAAGCTCGCGAATTCCTTGTCTCTTGCCCTGCCCGAGAATCGGCCGTCATTTTGGTGCAAGAAACGGAATAATAAGTCCATCGTTCTATCTGGCATATCGACAATCGTCGCAAGGCCAGCGCAGAATCGATCGAAGCTTGCCCGAAAGGCCGCCTCTTCCGGCAAATCCCTCTCGATCGTCCGCTGCACACAGCCATAGAGAAACTCGGCATGCGGCGTCGCGTCAAAGAACCTGTAGAAATCCCTGGTTTCATTTAGTACACGGACGTTCCCGTTTTCTGTCGGCGCCCATTTGATGCACGGTAGCAGTCTCTTCGAATAATCCTCGAGTACCTTTCGATAGTCTTCGAGTCGATCCAGAATCACTGCGGATACCGGAAACACGAGCCCAGGGGGATTGAACCCTCGTTTGGTCAGGACGTGATGGATAAGATAACGATGGATTCGGCCATTGCCATCCTCTAATGGATGAACATAGACAAAGCCAAATGCCAGTATGGCGGCCGCAATGACAGGGTCCAGGCTTTCCGCCGGCCCTTTCTCAAATGCAAACATACCGTGAAGCAGCGAATCCAGATCTTCGGGCCGAGCGCTTATATGCTTCGGCAAAGGCATTCTCGTCACACGATCATGGTCGCCAACAAATCCACCTTCGATGCGGAGACCGAGATGGACAAAACGTGTGTCGCCGATCACGATTCCCTGTAGTCGCAACAGCTCATCAAGATCGGTTGGATTGCGCCCCGCCTCGCCAATCGCGAGGCCCCATCGCTGAATTCGATCTTGAGGGGGAGTTTCGCCCTCGATTGCGTAGCTCGATTTGGAGTCTTTGAGCATGAGAAAGGCGGCTGTGCGAGATAGCAGATCCTTGGGAACCGCGGCGATCGTGTCCTCTGCTTTCCCGGCGAGGTTTTGTGCCTGGAACTCGTCAAGCGCTGCTGTCCGGAAAACCATGGGGCAGAAGTCAGGATTACCGGGCAGGTTGTCTTTCACCCGGTGGCGGGTGACGTTCCTGCCGCCGATCGCATATTGCTGATCTGGATCGACAACAGGGATGTAGGTTCCGCGGACGGCATCGTCGAGATCGAGCGTTTGACCAGTGAGCCACTCGTAAAGAAACCACAGTCGTCGCGCATATTTCCCGGTGGGTTTTGATCGAACCATTGCCTCTATGGGGGCGGCCCCCAGCGATGCGAATAACCGTGCCAGGACAGCAAGATCCAGTCCCTCGTTTTTGAGGGCAAACGTGAGATGTCCCTCAATCGTCGGTTTCGGAGCATGTCTGGGAGTCAGTATTTTCCAACCGGATGCGGTCCTTATCCGATGTCGGTCGCTCGTGGCCGTCAGGGCGCGGGGCAGTGGTGTATTGAGATCGAACGCGTCAACCAGGGCACCGTAGCCCGCGGGCGTGGCGGTTTCCGGCAGGCGCCGGCCATGAAAAACGGTGACCGGACCTGAAAAATGAGGTTGCAGGGCGTGGTTCATGAATTTTGAATACCCAGCGCGAATTTAGCCGCTGAAAGACCGTTGCAGCGTGAAAAACGATTATCAATCATGAAAAATAGTAACACAATGGTAAAATCGTGAATTTTGATCACTTTGGGGCAAGGAGAGCGGCTTGAATGGACGCGCGCTGGCCCGCGGCGCGTGCCCGCACACCGGGGTCAATCAAGGTCGATCGTTCCCGGTATGCGGAATACGGTACCGCTAACCCGCCC
>JBOHZD010000314.1:0-3504 GCA_050738315.1 Woeseiaceae bacterium | reverse complement strand
ATGCTGTACATAATGCAGTCAGGGAGAGAAGGCGGCTCATGATCGGTGTGGTGAACGCTGCGAAGATCGTTAATATGAGTAAGAGTAAAGAACTGAGAGACGATGTCCTTTCGTCGGATCTCATTCTCGCCGACGGCATGTCGGTCGTCGTTGCATCCAGGGTCCTGGGCGTACCGCTACCTGAAAGAATTACCGGTATCGACTTGATGATGAGCATCCTGCAACGTGGCAGCGAAAGCGCGTATCGATGCTATTGCCTGGGGGCAACCGACGAAGTCTCGGCTCTTGTTGCGGACAAGATCGCCAGGTTGTTTCCGGGTGTCGAGCTGGTTGGGAGGCGAGACGGCTTCTTCAAGGAGAGTGAAGAAGCGGCGCTCGCCGCATCCATAGCCTCGTTAGACGTCGATGTGCTTTTTGTTGCAATCACGTCGCCGAAGAAAGAGCGGTTCATGGCAAAATGGGGGCACACGCTAAACGCGACTGTCGTCCACGGTGTAGGCGGTTCGTTCGATGTCCTCGCAGGAAAAGTACAACGAGCTCCGGAAGCGTGGCAACGGTCCGGGTTTGAATGGTTTTACAGGGTGAAACAGGAGCCTCGCCGCCTGTGGAAGCGCTACCTTGTTACGAATATCGGTTTCGCCGGAATGCTGTTTGTGGCCTGGTGTCGTAAAGCAGTGCGACCAGGGCGAACATGAACTCACGTCCGGATCTGCTCTACATTCTGGCGCCCAGTTTCTCCGGATCGACGCTGCTTACGTATCTATTGGCACAGCACGACGAAATTTCGACGATCGGAGAACTGAAGGCTACGCAGATGGGCGATGTGGACATCTACCGATGTTCCTGCGGGAGCCAGATTCGCGCTTGCAAATTCTGGTCCGAGGTCGGGAGAAGGTGCGCCGAGGCCGGAGCAGATTTCTCTCTTGGCCGGTTTGGCACCGTTTTCCAAGGCGATACGTGGCTTGCAGACAAGATCGTGAAGACTGCGGTCAGGTGGCCATGGTTCGAGCATTTCCGAACTTTTGCGCTGCATGCGATACCCGGTGCGGCATCATCGGTGCGGAGGATCGCGCGCCATAACCTGGAACTGATGAAGATCGTGTGCGACCTGCAAGGCGGCTCGATATTCCTGGATGGATCAAAGGATTCGGTGCGCTTGAAGCATCTGGTCGAGGCGCGGGTCTGGAGGGTCCGGGTGATTTACCTGCAACGGGACGGCCGTGGCGTTGCGAACTCGTTCAAGTCGCATCGTAACCTGACGTTCGACGAGGCAATGAAGGTTTGGCGCACCGACGCAGCCGAACTGCAATGCATGAGACGCCGTCTGGACAGCAATGCGGTGCTCGATCTTCATTACGAGGATCTTTGCCGGAGCCCGGACGAAACCTGCCGGCGAATCTGGCAATGGCTGGGAATCGCGGACCAACCGATCGACACGAACTTCAAACAAGGAGACTTTCACATCCTGGGGAATGCGATGCGGCTCCGGGCCATGAACGAGATTCGGCTGGATGAGCGCTGGAAGTCGGCACTTTCAGACGGCGATATGGCCGCATTCGAAAGGTCTGGTGGAATCCTGAATCGCGAGCTTGGATATGAATAAGACGGAACACGATATCACCGGGCGCGATCGCCTGGCTCGCAATCTTGTCGCCCGATGGCTCGGCCAGATCGTTGTTGTCGTCAGCGGATTCGTCATTCCGCGGTTGATCGATGACAGTCTTGGAACTTCGTCGCTGGGCATCTGGGATCTGGGATGGTCGACGGTCTCCTATTTTCGCCTGATGGGATTCGGATTCGCCGGCGGGCTCAATCGATTTGTCGCTCTCTACAACGCCCGGGGCCAGCAAGCCGAGTTGCGACGCGCCGTATCGTCCACCTGCTTTCTGCAGTTAATCATTGCATTGGCAACAGCCATGGCCGCGCTGATTCTGGCCTATTTACTGCCTGTCCTGTTTTCACGCATAGGCGAAAGCGACATGCGATCGGCGCAATGGCTCGTCGCTTTCCTCGGTGGCAACCTCGCGGTACGGATGGCGTATTGGCCCGCGCGGGGAATTCTAACGGGCCACCACTATTGGACGGTCACCTCGGCGGTCACTGCAGGCGGAGATATCGTCGTACTCGGCGGCCTGTATCTTGCCCTGAAAAACGGCGGCGGACTGGCGAGCCTCGGCCTGGTCGTATTTGCCGTCTCATTCTTTACGGAAGCTCTGCGGGCTTTCATGGCAAAGCGCATATACAACGATCGTATGCTCATCTGGTCTTCGGTCGACAGGAAGATGATAGCCAAGATGTTCGTCTATGGCATGAAGAATAATTTGAGCGGCCTGTCGACGGTTATTGCGGTCCAGACTACCGGCATCCTGCTGGCTGCCAACGCCGGTCCCGCAGCACTTGCGGTGTACGCACGTCCCCTGGCGCTATTCAACCATATGGAACGATTTATCACTCAATACGCGTTCCTGCTGACACCGATGGCCGGCAGCATACAGGGGATTGCCGGCGAAGGTGAACTCAAAGAGTTCTTCCTGACATCGATGCGGTCGTCGCTCGCCATGACGATGCCAGCCATCCTGCTACTGAGCGGGTTCGGTGACGCAATCATCAGGGTCTGGATGGGGGAGAGCTATGTCGTTCCTTTGCTTGCCCCACTGCTCGGTGTTGGCTTCTTGCTTCCACTCGCGCATTCGGCCGCGTTTCGGATACTGGCGGGTATCAATGCTCACGGACGGGTCGCGGTGGTCGCCCTGTTGGTTACCGGCGCCGCAATGATCGTTTCGCTGATTCCGGCATTCCTGTTCGGTTGGTCGGAGTTGGTCGCGGCAGCCGTTGTTGGTTTCAGTCTCTCCGTAGGACCCGGGCTGACCGGCGTTGTGGGTGCCTGCCGCCGATTCTCCGTTTCGATGAAAGAGTATCTGGGCAAAGTGGTTGTTGCACCGGTACTCTGCAGCTTGCCACTCGCGGCAATCGTTGCTGGTTCGCGAATCGTAGACCCGCAGATGAACATCGGTCATGCCGGCGTCTGGAGCGCGATTGGACTGCTTGTGCTTGGCGTCATGTACTGGCGTTTTCTTTTAACCCCGGAAATGAGAGCAAAATGGCGCCGACGATTGGGGGCCCGGTATCGACCGGCCACAGATAGGCCGGTTTGAAGCATTCCTTGCGACACAATCGAGCAATCAAGGATAGATCATGCGCGTAGCGATGTTCAGCAGGTTCCCAGCCGACATCGACAGGCCGAAAGGCGGAGTCGAATCTGCGACAGTTAGCGTTGCACGGGGGCTTGGAACGACGCCGGGTGTGGAATTGCATATCGTAACGTTGGAAAAGGAACGCCGGCAGGAGAGCATCGAAACGAACGTGTTTGCGAAGGTTCATCGCCTTCCGGGTACGCGCGTGCCCATGATACTGGACGTTTTCAATGGCCCAGGCCGGAGGAGAATTGATACATATATCAAATGCTTGGAGCCGGACGTGGTTCACTTCCAGGAAACCTACGGA
>JBOHZD010000313.1:0-13938 GCA_050738315.1 Woeseiaceae bacterium | reverse complement strand
ACCCGGGGGTGTTCCAGTCGCTCGGACAGGGGGAACTCGCTGGGTGGAACACCCCGGGTGGCGACCCTGCTCCGATCCGTGCCGGCAGTTTGCACGCGGTCGCCCGCATGGCGGGCTCCTACAGATGCAGAATTCAACGGCACAGGGACACCCGGACGGTAGGAGGGGAGGCTGGAGCGGGGAGGGCTTTTCAGGATCGTGCGAAACAGGATGTTTCGCCCGAAGCCTACAGGGAGGTATACACGGCGTTCCTGACGACTGCAGGGATGCAGGAGGTAGAGCGAAGCAGGATGCCAGAGCCGGAAAGCGTTCCCCACTCCAGCCTCCGCGTGCAACCAACCCCCCGCTCCAGGCTCCGCGTGCGGCAAACGATCAGGCAGGTTTGATGTCGCGGATATCCAGGAACGCTTGTTCGCTGATGCGCTGATTCGGCGCGGACTTTGCCAGAAAGTCGTAGAAGGATTGATGAATGCGCTTGACCTGCTCGTCCTTCATCGACATCTCATCGATGACTTCGCGTGAGAGTTTGTGCAACAGTGCCAGCACGTCGTCGGGCAAGCGCCTGATTTCGACTTTCGGGTCGCGGGCGAGCTGCGCAAGTGCCATCGCGTTGCCGTGGTTGTATTCAGCCTGCATGTCCAGGTTGATCGCCTGGCAGACACTCGCGAGAATCTCCTGCAGGTCTTCCGGCAGCGATTCCCAGGCCTGTTTGTTCACGATGCATTCGAGCATCGATCCGGGCTCGTGCCAGCCAGGGTAATAATAGTAGCGAGCCGCCTTGTGCAAACCCAGCGATAGGTCGTTGTACGGGCCGACCCACTCAGCGGCATCGATGACCCCGGTTTGCAGTGAGGTGAATATTTCCGAGGCGGGCACCGTAATTTGCTGGACACCGGCTCGTTGCATCACCTCGCCGCCGAACCCTGGTATGCGCATCTTCAGCCCCTGCAGGTCGGCGATGGAGTTTATTTCCCTGTTGAACCAGCCTGCCATCTGTACGCCGGTCTGGCCGGCCGGAATCGGGAGCAGGTTGAACGGTGCGTACAGTTCCTGCCAGAGGGCGAGGCCGCCGCCGTAGTAAAGCCACGCATTCATTTCGTTCGCGTTCAGACCGAAAGGCACTGAAGCAAAATACTGCGCGGCCGGCACTTTACCGCGGTGGTAGTACGAGGCGTCGTGCCCCAGTTGTGCGGTGCCGCGGCTGACGGCGGTGAAAACTTCGAGCGCCGGCACCAGCTCGCCGCCCGCGAACACCTTGATTTTGAGACGCCCGTTGGACGCCCGTTCGACGCGGCGGGCAAGATTGGCCGCCCCGGTGCCGGTGCCAGGAAGTCCCGGCGGCCAGGAGGTGACCATCGTCCACTCGAAGGTTTCGTCGGAACGGGGACCGGAGTCGGTGTTCGCGGTTTCCTTGCCGCACGCCGTCACACCGGCCGCCAGCGCGAGGCCGCCTACGAACTCTCTTCTTTTCATCAGTTAGTGCTCTTGTTCGGCGCCGCGAGAATTATTTGCGACGGGGTGCACTAGTTTAGAGTGCTGAAGCCGAGCGGGAAAGGCGCCGGCCGCGCTAGCGGCAAGCGTTACGACCAGGTCTGTTTCAACGGTCCGCTGACGGAATAATCGGGCCGCTGGAATTTCGACCTCGCGATCAGCAGTGCAATCAGGAAGAGCAGGAACAGCGGACTCAGGAAGACGAGCCATATGGGCGAGAGATTGCTTCCGGCGATGCCGGTAACGATGACGAAGAACCATAACGCGGCCATCGCGTAAGCCGACAGGCGTGCCAGCGATTTGAGATTTCCTTCGAGCTTGCAAAGCGAAAACATCTGCACGGCGACGGACAGCGGTATACAGGCGAAAATGACTTGCATGACAACCAGTGCGACCAGTCCGGTGCCTGCTTGCAGAGGCTGCTGTGATTGCGACAGCGCGTGGGTGCTCTCTTCCAGCGGCGCGATCCAGGCCGCCTGTTCCGTCTGCACATTGGGCGTGGCTTCGGACGTGGCCACCAGGGGCAGCAGCAACAGCGCAAACGCAAGGGCCGGGCGAGTCAAAAAATCCATGGGAGTCACCCTGGTTTCCTTACCGTGCGCGTGATATTGCTGGACCCGGTCGATACTGTCCGCGTGATGCGTCGCAAAATCGCCATTTTGGCCATTTCAACCACTCCAACGTCAAATCTTCGTCAGAATGGTGCTGCATTTCCACTTATCGCATTTATGCAAGCTAGTGGGGATTGACTGTCATAATTATCGGATTAAACCGCCGGTCGTGGAATTATCTCGCTCGCCGATCCGGGGAGACCCCGGTCTGACGACCGGGGCCATTCCTTCCGTGGCCCGGGCGGCAGGCGTGAAGCCCGGCTGGACCGTCCCTGATCCCGCGCCTGCCGCGGCGGAACCTGCGCCACCGGTCGCTGCGGCAGCACTCCCGGTTTGGCCAGATTGCCACGGCTGCCGCGCCGCTGTTGCAGTTGTTATTGGATGATGGAGTCATAAACTCGGTCGCTGGCTCGGTTTACGGGGGAGTACAACAAATGCGCCTGGCGGGGGTCCAATGATTGGCTTGCTGCAGCGAGTCACGGAGGCGAGCGTCACCGTCGGCAATGACGCCGTCGCGGCTATCGGCCCCGGCTTGCTGGTGTTCGTTGGCGTAGAGCGCGGAGATTCGGTTGCGGCCGCGGAGCGCCTTGCAACCCGCGTGCTGACCTATCGCGTCTTCGCGGACGATGCCGGGCGCATGAACCGCAGTCTGCTGGATGCCGGCCTCGAGTTGTTGCTCGTGCCACAATTCACACTGGCCGCAGACACCCGGAAAGGCACGCGTGCAAGTTTTACCAAAGCGGCGGCGCCCGCGGAGGGGCGCATGTATTTCGAACTGATGCTCGATGCGTGCCGCCAACGGATGAGCGAGGTCGCGAGCGGAGTATTCGGCGCCGAAATGCAAGTATCGCTCATTAACGACGGCCCGGTGACGTTCTGGCTCGAGTCGTAGGAGTCACACGGCGGCGGTGAGGCTTGTTTCCATGTGATTGCGGTACGGTTTTGTCGCGCTGCAAGGCGTATCATGAACAGTTGACCGCGCGCGCGGCTATTGTTTGCAGTAGGGGTCACCCCCAGGAGAGTAAGGATGTTATCCAACATCGGTCCGTTAGAACTGACGATCGTACTCGTTATCGTCCTCGCCATATTCGGCACCAAGCGGCTGCGCACGCTGGGTTCGGATCTGGGCAGTGCGGTCAAAGGTTTTCGCTCGGCAGTCAGCGACGCCGACAAGGACACCACCGAGCAGCTCGACGACAAGTCCGGGGACAGGCCTCTCAAGGACGCCGATTTCGACAATACGCCGCTCGACGAACCCAGAAAAGAAGAACGGAAGTAATAAGGGTTATCTCGGATGTCCGGAGTCGGTTTTTGGGAACTGATCCTGGTGTTTCTGATCGGTCTGATCGTGCTGGGACCGGAACGTCTGCCGCGCGTCGCCAGCCAGCTCGGCACATGGCTCGGTCAGGCACGCCGCATGACACGGGTCATGAAACGACAGCTCGAGGAGGAACTGAATCTGGAGCGGGATCTTTCGATTCGTCCTCGGCCGTCGGCGTTGCCGCCGCCCGTAACACCGAAGCGCAAGCAAGAGTTCGACGACACTTACTCTCCGGCTCACGATGCAGACAGTGCAGGCACGGGAGTTTCCGCACCCGGGGATACCGACGCCAGGCGGGACACGGTTGCTGCAGAAAACGGTTCGACAGACGTGCAACGTAAAAACGGTGACGCGCCCGCGCAACACGAAACGACGTGACCGAAGCAGAACAGAAAGACACCCACGAAAACGCCGAAACGCTCGCCGAGGGCACGTTGCTGTCGCATCTCGTGGAGCTCCGTTCGCGCCTGTTGAAAATTTCGGCCGCAATCGCGATCGCGTTCGTGGCATTGCTGCCTTTTTCGCGCAGGATCTTCGCACTGGTTTCCGAGCCATTGCGCGACGTGCTGCCGGGCAATGCGATGATTGCCACCGGAGTCGCCTCGCCGCTGCTGACGCCGTTCAAGCTGACTTTTTTCGCTGCAGTGTTTGTTGCGATGCCCGTCGTGCTTTACCAGGTATGGGCCTTCGTCGCGCCGGGACTGTACAAGAGAGAGAAGCGATTTGCGCTGCCGATGCTGGCGTCGAGCATCATCCTGTTCTACCTGGGTGTTGCGTTTGCCTACTACGTCGTGTTTCCGCTCATGTTCAGCTTCTTCACATCGGTTGCGCCGGAAGGTGTAGAGGTGCAGACGGACATCGCGTTGTTTCTGGATTTCGTCACGACGCTCGTGCTTGCTTTCGGCGTGGCGTTCGAGGTTCCGGTCGCGACGGTACTGATTGTCTCCACCGGTCTGACGACCGTCGAAAAACTCGGCAAGGCGCGTGCGTACGTCTTCCTCGGTTCCTTCGTGGTCGGCACGTTTCTCACGCCACCCGATGTGATCAGCCAGACCCTTCTTGCGATTCCCATATACCTGCTCTATGAGCTTGGCATCGTGATGGCACGCGTGTTTGCCGTCAAAAGAGACCCCGAACCGAGCATCGAGGCCGGTGAATGATATGCTTTGCATGGCTCCATGACGGGCGGGGACTGGGCGTAAGACGCACGTCGGCGGCCCTCGAATTCAGCGGCAACGGGATCCGCTGCGTGCTCTGCATTGAATATGATCGAGGGGGAACGCCGTATGACCGAAATCGCAGCGACCGCTGAAGCCATGCCCCGCCGGGAAGTCCTCGGCCATCCGCGCGGCCTTGCCACTTTGTTCTTCACCGAAATGTGGGAGCGCCTGAGTTACTACGGTATGCGGGCGCTGCTGGTGCTCTTCATGACCGATCAGGTCGTGAATGGCGGCATGGACCTGACGGATGCCAAGGCGACGGCGATTTACGGCATCTACACCGCCGCTGTCTACCTGGTCGCCCTTCCCGGCGGCTGGATTGCCGACAGATTGCTCGGGGGGCAACGCGCGGTGTTCTGCGGCGGCATTATCATCATGTCCGGCCATTTCGTGCTGGCGATTCCCTCCGTCTACGCCTTCTTTCTCGGCCTGATACTCGTCGTTCTCGGCACCGGCCTTCTGAAGCCCAATGTCAGCGCGATCGTCGGTGAGATCTATGGACCGAACGACGCCCGGCGCGATGGCGGCTTTACGATCTTTTACATGGGCATCAATGTCGGTGCGTTTCTCGGGCCGCTCATTTGCGGCACGCTCGGCCAGAGCCCCGCTTTCGGCTGGCATTACGGCTTCGCTGCGGCGGGTATCGGGATGCTGTTCGGTGTCATCCAGTTCCGGTTGACCCGACAACACCTCGGCAGCGCCGGGCTTCTTCCCTATAGCTCCGGCGACCCGGCGAAGGACGCCGTCGCGCGCCGCAAGGGTTGGCTGGCGGTCGCGGTTGCGTTGGCAATCTTCGCGATCGTCGTGCTGCTCGCCATGACCGGAAAGATCACGTTCGATCCCATAAAACTTTCCAGGCGGACCACGTGGGTCATCGTCGGCATGGCCGTGCTGTATTTCGCCTATGTGCTGATCCTTGGCCATCTCGACCGTGTCGAGAAAAGACGCGTCCTCGCCATCATCGTGTTGTTCATCGGCTGCGCGATGTTCTGGTCGGGATTCGAACAAGCCGGCAGTTCGCTGAACATCTTTGCCGATCGACATACGCAACTCGAATTCGGATCCGTGACGTTGCTGTCGACCTGGTTCCAGTCGCTCAATTCCATGTTCATCATCATCTTCGCGCCGATCTTTGCGTGGCTGTGGCTGTGGCTCGCCAAACGAAACCTGAATCCGTCGACACCCGCCAAATTCGGTTTCGGCCTGCTGCTCCTGGCCCTGGGTTTCCTGACGATGGTGGGCGCCTCGACGATTGTCGCGGACGGCGGCAAGGCGCTGCCGACCTGGTTGTTGTTCACGTACCTGTTCCATACCCTGGGCGAGTTGGCGTTGTCGCCGGTCGGCCTCTCCGCCACCACCAAACTCGCGCCGCAACGTTTTGCCGGTCAAATGATGGGCATCTGGTTTCTCGGCACCGCGCTCGGTAATCTCATTGCCGGACGGATCGCCGGAGACTTCGATCCGAATGACCTCAGGGCCTTTCCCGCGCAATACTGGCAGATCGTCATGACCACCGGCGGAACCGGCTTGATCCTGTTGTTGTTCACCAAGCCGGTCAAAAAGCTGATGGGCGGAATCACATGAGCCGTACCACGCGGCGTTCCCGCGAGCGATCGGCCACAAACTCCTCGACGCCGGGCCGACAAGGCCTGTGGCTGGCCTGCATCGTGCTGACAATCGCCGGCTGTGACACCGGCACGAACGGTCCGCGCGGCACCGTGCCGCCCGCCGAGACCGCGGATGAGTTCGTCGACCGCATCAATGCGGAACTCGCCGACCTCGGCACCGGCTTGCAGGCCACGGACTGGGTTCGCGCCACCTATATCACGCATGACACGGCGATCTTGAGTTCGCTCGCGAAGCAGACCTATGCCAAGTGGCACAGCCGCGTCGTGCAGGAATCCCTGCAATACGCAGATCAGCCGTTGTCGCCGCAAACGGCGAGAGCGCTCAAGCTGCTGAAGCTCGGCATATCCGAGCCGGCGCCGGCGGACCCGGCCGGGCGCAGGGAACTGTCCGAAATTACGACAGCGCTCGAAGGCATGTACGGCGCCGGCCAATATTGTCCGGGCAATTCCGCGGACAACCGCGAGTGCCGGTCGTTGGGTGAGCTGGAACATACCATGGCGGAAAGCCGTGACTATGACGAAAACCTCGAAGCCTGGCTCGGTTGGCATACCGTGTCGCCGGCGATGCGCGACCCGTATCGTCGTTTCGTCGAACTTGCGAACGAAGGCGCGACCGAACTCGGGTACGCCGACCTCGGCCTGATGTGGAAATCCGGGTACGACATGAGCCCGGCGGAATTCGAGCAGGAAACGCTCCGCCTGTGGAACCAGGTCGAGCCGCTCTACGAACAACTGCATTGTCACGTGCGGGCGAAACTTGCCGAGCATTACGGTGAGGACAAAGTACCTGTCGACCGCCCGATACCCGCGCACCTGTTGGGCAACATGTGGGCGCAGACCTGGGATAACATCTACGACCTGGTGACGCCGTATGAGGGCATCGGAGACCTCGACGTCGACAGCACACTGGCCGCGGAGCATTACACGCCGCAGCAAATGGTCCGCTCGGCAGAGCAGTTTTACGTGTCCCTGGGTTTACCGGAATTGCCGCAGACGTTCTGGGAGCGTTCGCTGTTTCGCAAACCCGCGGATCGCGACGTCGTGTGCCACGCCAGCGCATGGGGACTCGACGGCGGTCACGACCTGCGCATCAAGATGTGCATCAACCCGACCTACGAAGACCTGCGAACGATTTATCACGAGTTGGGGCACAACTACTACCAGGGCGCCTACAGCATTCAGCCGCCGCTGTTTCGGGACGGCGCGCACGCGGGTTTTCACGAAGCGATCGGCGATACGATCACACTGTCAATGACACCCGCGTACCTGCAGCAGGTGGGCCTCATATCGTCGGCAACGGAGAGCCGCGAGACCGTCATCAACCGCCAGATGCAGCAGGCGCTCGACAATATTGCGTTCTTGCCGTTTGGTAAATTGATCGATGAATGGCGCTGGGGCGTGTTCTCCGGCCGCATCAGCCCCGAAAACTACAATGAGGCCTGGTGGGCGTTGCGAACACGTTATCAGGGCATTGCAGCGCCGGTCGCGCGTACCGAGGAGGTATTCGACCCCGGTTCCAAGTATCATATTCCCGCCAACGTGTCGTACACGCGATATTTCCTCGCGCGGATTCTGCAATTCCAGTTTCATCGTGCGCTGTGTGAAACCGCGGGATTCGACGGTCCGCTGCACGAATGCTCGATTTACGGCAACACGGCCGCCGGTGATAAATTGCATGCAATGCTCGCATCCGGCGCGAGTGAACCCTGGCAGGACACCTTGCAGAAGCTGACCGGTACGCGCGAAATGGATGCGACGGCGATCGTCGATTACTTTCAACCCTTGATGGGCTGGCTCGAGGAACAGAACAGCAGTCGTTCCTGCGGCTGGTAGGTAATGTACGATTTCGAAAAGCTGGGCGCCTTCTACCTCGGCCGCAAAGCGGGGACGGCTGCGGACGAGGTGTCCGACGAACTGGTCTTGTATGACTCGAAGGACCTCACGACCCACGCCGTCATCATCGGCATGACCGGTTCGGGGAAGACGGGTCTCGGCATCGGGCTGATCGAGGAAGCGGCCCTCGATCACGTGCCGGTCATCGCGATCGATCCCAAGGGCGACCTCGGCAACCTGCTGCTCACCTTTCCCGACCTCGAACCGAGTGACTTCCGGCCCTGGATCAACGAACGCCAGGCGAGCGACCGCGGCATCCCGGCGGATGAGTTTGCCGAAGAACAGGCCGCCTTATGGAAGAAGGGCCTCGCCGAGTGGGGACAGGACGGCGCAAGAATCGCGAAGCTTCGCGCAAGCGCCGAGATGGCGATTTACACGCCCGGCAGCACCGCGGGCCTGCCGGTGTCGCTACTGCAATCCTTTGCTGCGCCCGCCGCGGCCCTGCGACAGGACGCCGAGCTGTACCGCGAGCGCATCAAGGCAACGGCGACCGGACTCCTGTCGCTGGTCGACATCGATGCGGATCCGCTGACCAGCCGCGAACACATATTGCTGTCCCGGATCTTCGACCATGTCTGGGCGGAAGAGCGCGATCTCGACCTGGCCGGCCTGATTGCCGCGATCCAGGAGCCGCCGTTCAACCAGGTCGGCGTGATGAACCTGGATTCGTTCTTCCCGTCGGAAGAAAGATTCAAGCTCGCCATGCGGCTCAACAACCTGCTGGCGGCGCCGGGCTTCGAGGCATGGATGCGCGGCGAAGCGCTCGATGCGGGCAGGCTGTTTTATACCGAGAGCGGCAAGCCGCGCATCTCCATCATGTCGATCGCGCACCTCTCCGATGCGGAGAGAATGTTCTTTGTATCGATGCTGTTGAACGAGCTGATCGCCTGGATGCGATCCCAACAGGGGACCTCCAGTCTGCGGGCCGTCCTCTACATGGACGAGTTGTTCGGTTACATGCCGCCGGTGGCCGAGCCGCCCAGCAAGCAACTGTTCCTCACGCTGTTGAAGCAGGCGCGCGCCTACGGGCTGGGACTGGTTCTCGCAACGCAGAATCCGGTCGATCTCGATTACAAGGGACTGTCGAATACCGGCACCTGGTTCATCGGCCGCTTGCAGACGGAGCGCGACAAGGCGCGGGTCATGGAGGGGCTTCAGGGTGCGAGCCAGGGCGGCCGGTTCGACCGCTCGTTCATGGAGCAGACCATCGCCGGGCTCGGCAAGCGCCGTTTCCTGTTGCACAACGTGCATGAAGACGAAGCGGTCGTCTTCAATACCCGCTGGGCGATGTCGTACCTCGCGGGCCCGTTGACGCGCGATCAGATCAAGACGCTCATGGGCGGCGCCCGGCCACAAAGCACGGCGTCACCGGCCCCGGGCGCGGCGGCCCGGCCGGCGGGCCGTGTCGAGGGCAGGGCACCTTTGCTGCCACCCTCGGTCCGGCAGTTTTACCTGGGTGCCGACGGCGACGAACTGGTCTATTTCCCGCGTCTCGTCGCGACGGCGGAAATTGCTTTTTCCAACAGCCGCTACTCGGTCGATGAGCTCCGCCGTGCAGTGTATACGACCGAATTCGACGAGGACGGCCGTGCGCCCGACTGGGATAACAGCGAAAAGCTCCCGATCGATGCCGCTGACCTCGAGGACAATGCCGCGCCTCAGGCAAAGTATGCGGAATGCCCAGCTGCGGCGGCGAAAGAAGACAACTACGCCCGCTGGGACAAGCAGTTCAGGCGCTGGCTGCGGCAGAACGAAACCATCCGGCTGCTGAAGAGCGATCGCTTCCGGATGACATCGGCGGCCGCCGAGAGCGAGGGCGAATTCCGCACCCGGCTGCAACAAAAGGCGAGCGAAGAGCGCGACGAAGCCATCGCGAAAATTCGCAAACGATATGCCACCAAGGCCACCGCGCTGGAAAACCGGCTGCTGCGCGCCGAACAGGCGGTCGCTCGACAAGGCGCGCAGTCGAACAAGAAAGCGCTCGACACCGCCGTGTCCTTCGGCACCGCCATACTCGGGGCGGTACTCGGGCGCAAGAGGATCTCCGCCAGCACGGCAAGCCGCATCGGCACCGCGATCCGAAGTGCAAGCGGTGCCCGCAACGAGGCGGCCGACGTGGCGCGTGCCCGCGCATCCGCGGACAAAGTTCGCACGGACATCGACGAATTGAATGCTGCACTCCAGGCGGAAATCGATGCGCTGGATACCGCCTATGACGCGCAGAGCGATGAGCTGACCGAGGTATTGATCAAGGCCAAAGTCGCGGAAGTGCAGGTGCCGCTCTTCGGCCTGCTGTGGATGCCCTACAGGGATTCCGGGGACGGGCGCCAGGAAGCCGCGTGGAAGCAATAGCGCCGTTATTGCCCACGTTATTGCCCACGTTTATTGGCCCAGGCACGCGCCGGCGTACGCGAAGGTCACGCCCGCGTTTTGCAACTGACACTGGTTCTCATAGGTGTTGCCATCCAGCCCGCAGACCGGCTGATACTCGCGAGGACAGGTCTTACCCTGCTTTGCGCACAATCCGGCATGCAGGATGCGTACCCCGGTGCGCTCGGCCTGGCAGGCGTTGCCGTAGGTTCTCTCGTCGTTGCCGCAGACCGGTACGTAAACCGTCGGACAGGGCCTGACATTGCAGGCGCCTTCGGTGAAGATCTCTGCGCCCGCCGCTTCGGCGAGGCACGCATTGTCATAGGTCGTGCCGTCCGGCGCGCAGACCGGCACGTAGACATCCGGACAGCGTTCGAAATTGCAGGTGCCCTGGCGCTGCACCGGCATGCGGTCGAGTTCTGCTTCGCAGCGGTTCCTGTAGGTGCGCGCGTTCATGCCGCACACGGGCTCAAAAATGTCGGGGCAGCCTGACTCCTCACAGGCACCGGACTTCCGGACTTCGATGCCGGCGCGTTCGGCATAGCAGGCATTACTGTAGGTTTTGTCGTCGACACCACAGACCGGGTCGAAGTCGCCGGGGCAGGGCGCCGCCGCGCCGCCGCACATGCCTTCGGACTCGATCGCCACGCCGGAGGCTTCAGCGAAGCACGCGTTGCTGTAAGTGTTTCCGTCGACGCCGCAGACCGGCGCGAACTCGCCGCCGCACGCAGCCGCGTCGGGACACAGGCCCTGCGACGCGACCTCCGCGCCGGCTCTCCCTGCAAGGCACGCGTTGCCGTACGTCTTGCCGTCGGTACCGCAAACCGGCGCCACTTCGTCGGTGCAGCCGGTTCCCTCGTCCGTCGACGGTGGCTCCTCGGGACACTCGCCGCGCGAAACCACTTCGACGCCCTCGCGCCCGGCTACGCAGTCGTTACTGTAGGTATTTCCGTCCGCACCGCAAACCGGGTCGTATTGCATGGTACAGGCAACGTCGTCGGACGCCTGCAGAAAGAGCTCCGCGATTTCGACGTTCGACGCGTGTGTGAGGCGGGGCAGCGCAACCGCGGCTGCCAGACTGACCGTGACGATAATACCGGTTAGCTCTTTCATGGCGATTATTTCAGGGGCGAAACCCCCGCCCTGGACGGATGATTGTATCCCGGGTTCACGAGTGCTGCGGTGGAAGTCGTGCCGCCGGCCTGCATCAGTGCGACGTAATGACTGATGCTCACGAGCTCGAAACCCTCGCCCTCGAGTTTCGGCAGCTCCTGCTCCAGCAGCGCCAAGGTACTGCCGTGAGGATGTCCGATACCGACGGCCATGCCGTGCTGCCGCGCCACCTTTTTCAGGCGAGCGAATTCACGCGCGACGGTCCCGGCAGACGGGTCCGGATCCAGGAACACGTCGCGCCTGACGGCCGGCACTCCGGACTCACGGGCGATCGACAGGGCGATGCTTGCCGGCGTGGTATAGCTGTCCACGAAAAACAGCCGGCCTTCCTTGCGGATTTCCTCCATCAACCAGCTCATGTGTCCCGGATGCTGGGTCAGCAGGCTGCCGCGATGTGTGTTGACGCCGACGAGATGCGGAATCGACGCGACACTGCGTGCAAAGGACTGTGCGAGCTCGCCGCGCGTCATATCGAGTACGATGCTGCCGGGTTCCGCCGGGCCCTCGTAGCCGATCGACTGCAACGGCAGATGCAGCAGCACGTCCTTACCGGCGGCAAAAGCCTCCTCGGCCAGGACGCCGGCGCGCGGCGTGTCCGGCAGCAGCGCGCAGGCCACGGGTCCGGGGAGCCGCACCGCCCGCCGGCCGGCCGCGAGCTGATGGCCGAGATCGTCGATGATAATCGCGATGCGTGGCGGCGTGTCCGGCGGCGCCGCTGCGGATGCGGGTGACAACAGGGACAGGGCGGCAGTCAGCAACGCCGTTCCTGCTGTCGGCGACCTGGCGATCAGGCCGATCACATGACCTTGCTGTGCATGACGCCCTGGCGCCGCAAGCGCTCGAGCGCCTCGCCGAGCTGTGCGTCACGTTCACGATCGACGCCGCCATTCATGCCGGTCGCGGGAAAGTCGCCGGAAGCTTCGATGAATACGTCCGGCGCAATGCCTTTTTCATGAATCGAATCGCCGGACGGCGTGTAGTAACGTGACGTCGTCAGCTTGATGGCCCGGCCTTCGGACAGCGGCATCACCGTCTGCACGAGGCCCTTGCCGAACGTCGACGCGCCGACAATGAGTGCGCGCCGATGATCCTGCAGTGCGCCGGCGACGATCTCGGATGCCGACGCCGAACCCTCGTTCACCAGCACGACCATCGAAGCCCCATCGAGCACGTCGCCGCGATGCGCCCGTCGGGTAAAGCGGGCCTCGGGCGTGCGGCCATCCGCGCTCACGATCACGCCGGAATCGAGAAACAGATCGGACACGTCGACGGCGGCGTCCAGGATGCCGCCGGGGTTGTTGCGAAGATCGAGCACCAGCCCGGTCAGCATGCTGCCGTCTCGCCGCCTGACTTCTTCCATCATGTCGTCAATCGCCTGGCGAAGTTCCGCCGGTGTCGTTTCATTGAACTGGCTCACCCGAACGTAGCCGTAGGATGGCTCGAGTAATTCATGCCGTACGCTGGTCACGTCGATGCTTGCGCGTTCCAGCAGAAATACGAGGGGCTGCATTTCTGCACCGCGCTGCACGGTCAGGTTGACACGCGTGCCGGGACGGCCGCGCATGCGGTCGATGGTCTCGTGCAGGCGCTCCGGGTTCACGGCGACGCCGTCGACGGACACGATCGTGTCCCCGCTTCTGATGCCGGCGCGTTCGGCCGGCGTGTCGTCGATCGGGGAAACGACCTGAAGCGCACCGTCCAGCGCGCTGACCTCGATACCGACCCCGGAATAATGGCCGGAAGTACTGATACGAATGTCCCGATATTCATCCGGGTCCAGAAACTGCGAATGCGGATCGAGATCCGACACCATGCCGCGAATCGCGCTTTCCAGGAGGACACTGTCATCGACCGGCTCGACGTAATCCTGCTTGACCCTTTCCATGACTTCGGCAAACAGCCGCGCCTGTTCCCAGGACAGACCGCCCGCCGCGGGTTCGGGCTCCGCGACGAACATGCCGTAACCGCGATACAGGCCGAAAGCCACGACCGCACCGATTACGAACACCTGAATGCCTCTGGTTTTCAATGACATTCACAACTCCTTCAGACCGTCCGGATCACGATAGCATAGCGCGCGCCCGCATATCCGCCCACTCTCGGTCGTTATGGTAAACAGACCGCCCAATGCCGTCACAGTTGCAGACGACCGCGCCGCGCATTGCTTCGTTGGAGGCGGATCCTGCATTGGGGGAGGGCTTTTCAGGAACGCCGTAAATACGTCCATGTAG
>JBOHZD010000312.1:0-3954 GCA_050738315.1 Woeseiaceae bacterium | reverse complement strand
GCTACGCTAAAAATTGTGCTTCAAAGGCTGCAGGAAATGTTTGCCGAGTGACAAAGCCGAATAACCAGGCGCTGCAGACGGACAAAATTCATCTGGAGACCAATCATGATCAAAGTCAGCGTGATGTACCCCAATACTCCTGGGGCGCGGTTCAACCACGAGTACTACCGTGACAAGCATATGCCGCTTGTGAAAGCACGGATGGGTGACAGCTGCAAGTCTTATACGGTCGACAAGGGGCTGGCGGGTGGAGCGCCGGGCGCACCTGCCACCTACGTTGGCATGTGCCATATCTTCTGCGATTCAGTTGAGACTTTTGAAGCTGGGTTCGGTCCACATGCGCAGGAGATCATGGCTGACATCCCAAACTACACCGACCAGACTCCGGTCATTCAGATCAGCGAAGTCGTCGTGGGCTGAGGGCTTCGTTCACGAACGGCGCCTGTAGCGGTACCGGCCGCCGGACGTCTCTGTCACGCCGCTTGTGGTCGCGACCCGCGCGCCAGATACTGGCGCCAGTGCGCTTAGGGGTTAGGCCGCGGCAGTGATCGTTCGCTGCGTCGATGGCGTCGATCTATCGTCACTGCATGTCGTTCAATTCGAGGGTGAGAACTGGGAAGATGCCGCAAAGGCCGTTTATAGCCGCAAGTAATCGGGCGAGAGTAGAGCGCATACTGATCGTCGGTGCCGGGATCGGGGGGCTCTCACTCGCGATCGCTCTGCGCCATCGGGGTCTGTCGGCCGAAATCGTCGAACGCGCCGATAAAGGGGCGGGGACCGGCGCCGGTCTCTATCTGGTCGGATTGGGGACGCGTGCCCTGGCCGGTCTGGGACTCGCCGACGCCGCGGTGAGCGAGGGCCGCATCAATCGCACGCAAACGTTTCGAAACCACCGTGGAGGGCGTTTGGCCGAGCTCGACGTGGATGCGTATTGGGCGAGCTGCGGACCGTGCCTCGGACTGCAGCGTGTGGTCCTCCATCGCCTGCTCGTGGAGAAAGTAGGGAGCTGGCAGATTCGTTTCGGCGTCACAGTCGGGGCGCTCCAGCAGCAGCCGGAGCAGGTCTCGGTGCACTTCACTGATGGCTCGGACGACACGTACGATCTGGTCGTCGGTGCCGATGGTATCCGATCATCCATCCGGCGGCTGGAGTTCGGGGAGTCTGATCCGCAGTTCCGTGGTCAGGTGGGTTGGCGCTTCATCGCTCGTTGTCCGGCGGGCATCACAGGGTGGACGGTGTTTCTGGGCGCCGGAAGCGCGTTTCTCTTCCTCCCGATAGGAGGCGACCGGGTGTATTGCTACGCAGATCGGATCGCCACCCGGCCGATCGCGGATCCTCCGGAGGGGCGGGTCGAGCGCCTCCGAGGGATCTTCCGCCACTTCGCCAATCCGGTGCGCGAGGTTCTCGCTCAAATCGACTCCCCCGAGCAGCTTCATTTTTCGGCCATCGAGGAAGTTGTACACGAACCCTGGGGACGAGGAAGAGTCGTGCTGATCGGTGATGCGGCTCATGCGATGTCCCCTAACATGGCGTGCGGTGCCGCGATGGCCTTCGAGGACGCGCTCGTGCTGGCAGACCTCATCACGCAGGATGGCGCCGCCTCGGAGATCGTCCCCGAATACATTCGCCGCCGATCGGCACGCGTCAACTGGGTACGGCGGCAAACCAACGGCCGGGATCGCCTGAGAACGCTTCCGGCCATCATCCGCGACCCTTTCTTGCGCTTGCTGGTAGAGCGGACGTATCGAGCCAACTACCAACCTCTGCTGGCTCCCCCGTGAGCTGGAAACGTGGAAGCCGGCCGAAGCTCCCGGCGTGCGTCGATTCGATGACTTAACTGGCGGCACATGGCCAAATGAGGAAGTTCTACTTATCGTTGACGCTGATTGCGCCTCTTGCGGTGGTAGCCGCAGGTCCCTTGGTTTTGTACCAGGTCGCAATACGGGCTTGGGATTACTTTCTTTTTGTCGGCTTATTTCTCGTCTGGGTTGCCGGACTCCTTGGGGTCTTAGGCTTATGCTCATGCATCCTGGCGCCAAACAGTACAGATCACACCAATCGGCGCCGCACGTCCTTGTTGTTGGCCGCCGGGGTATTTGCCGCGCTGGCTGTACTGTGGTTTCTATTGCTCTCTGAATGGTTACCTGCCACTGCCGGTGGTCGATGGTTCCTTTGGCAAAATTGGACTGTCCTGGTTGTGCTGGGCGTTAATCCGGCGATCGTCGCAATCGCGGAGATTATTCGGCTCAAGCCGTTTAGCGCGAGATCTGTCCCGGCTATCCACGCACCGCGTTGGCTCCCGCATGCGCCTGTCATGGGCCTTGTGGTCGGAATGTTGTTCGTGCTGGTTGCTATTCCCATTACTCAAGAAATTGTGATTTGGTGGTACGGACGTGACTTTGATCAAACGGTCGTATCGGCGGTGAGAGATGTGGCAGGATCTTCGCAGTACTGTGTATTTGATGAGGATAAGGGACTTCTTGTTCAGAGCTTGGCGGATTTGGATGAGGAAGCAATTCTAGCCCGCGCAATTCGGAGCACTTTGGCTCATTCTCGCGTTGATTTTACTCGTTGGCGCAAGCACCATTTCCGGATAATAGTAGGTGGTGATACTTACTGGTGGAGTTTCAGACAGCGTGAGTTCGTTCCTGTGAATAGACCCGGGTGGCAACTTGCGGAACTAGTGGCGACGAGTTGCGCCGGGTACCGTCAGAATCCAGAATCGTATAACGACGCTTATTGGCAAAGAGATAGAATCGCGGTTCAGGAATCGAATTTTTGCTGCCCAGCACTCGACCAAACGAAATTGCAAGGTGAAGGCGTGATTCAATAAGAAATGTGCCGCCCACGGTCGCCGCGGCGGCATCCTGACATCAGGTAACTCGACATGAACGATACCGTGACAATCCGCGTTGCAGGAAAGGCGGACGTTCCGGAGATCCTCGAAGTCCATGCACAACCTACGGTTGACGCGGGAGAGGTCCTGTCGAACGAGGCGGCCATCGCCCTTCTGCAGAGATTCGAGCATTATCCAAACTACCAGTTGTACGTGGCGTGTCTGGGAGACGAAGTCGTTGGGACGTTTGCCCTATTGATCATGGATAATCTCGCTCACCTCGGCAGGCCATCGGCAATCGTTGAGGACGTTGCCGTCGACCCGCATTATCAACGGCGCGGCGTTGGTCGGAGAATGCTCGAATTTGCAATGGACAAGGCAAAGGAATCCGGGTGTTACAAACTCACCCTTTCCGCGGCAAGCCAGCGCGGGAACGCGCACAAATTTTACGAGTCGTTGGGCTTCGAGCGGCATGGATATAGTTTCAGGATCTCGCTTGACGCAGCCTGACAAGGCGCTGCACTGGCCGGGACAAACGGAGGGCATCCGAATGAAGTCATACGTCTTGACAACTGGTATCGTATTTGGCCTGCTCGCCTTAGCACACATCGCACGCATATTCGTCGACAGTGCACAGGTTCTGGCAGAGCCTGTTTTTCTGCTTACGACGGTCGCCTCTGCTGTTCTTTGCGTTTGGGCCATCGTTCTTCTTAAACAGTCATCTCGGCTCCATCCGGAATCTGATGTCACATGACGCAATGTACCGGCGAGCCGTTTTACACAACCGGTGCCAGATTCTGGCGCCAGTGACCTGAGATGTCGGGGCATACCATGCCGCTGCTCTTTTCCTACGGGACTCTTCAGCAAGAAAACGTGCAACTTTCTACATTCGGAAGGTTATTCCTCGGCGATGCGTAGCCCAGTGAGCGAAATCGGCAGGCGCAACGATGAAAGGTCGCGTCGTCGGAGAGGCACTCGATCGAGCCAAAAGGCAGCACCGGCAGGCCTACTGGAATGCATCTGAATTGCGGACCTTGCATTGTTCGGGACTGGACGAGAGACGATCGGGATTCGTTGGTGCAGTTCGCGAACAATCGGAACATCTGGCGCAACCTGAC
>JBOHZD010000311.1:0-2785 GCA_050738315.1 Woeseiaceae bacterium | reverse complement strand
TTTCACGCCGCCGTCAATCCGGTGCCGCACTGATTCTCGCGCTCATCTTCCTGCTGCTGATGACCATGCTCAGCACCTCGTCGATGCGCACCTCGACCATGCAGGAACGCATGGCCGGCAACATGCGCGACTGGAACTTGGGCTTTCAGGGCGCCGAGGCGGCGCTGCGGGAGGCCGAGGAGTTCCTGCTCGTCACGGCGGCACTGCCGGAATTCGACGACGACGCCGGTTACTACCAGGTCAACTCCCCTGACCGCCCGGTCTGGGTGGGCGGCACGGCATCCGACGGCAACGGTTACCTGACCTACTCGGCCGACGTGCCGGGCACCGCGCAGAGACCGCGTTACTACATCGAAAATCTGAGCTCGATCCGGCCGGCCGGCGCGAGCACGGAGACCGGTACGCCGGTGGAAGAAATCTTTTATTTCCGCATCACCGCCGTGGGTTACGGCGGGGCGGAGGACGACGGCGGAGAGCCCCTCGCGTCCGTCGTGCTGAGCAGCGTCTATCGTAGTCGCTAGGGGCAGCCGCTAAGGAAGGTTCGAGTCTATGAACAGGGAATCCATACACGTTGCCGCGATGAAAGTCGTACAGAAGGCGAGCCATGCGCTCGCAGCCGCGGCCGCAGCGATCGTCATCGCAACCCCCGCCTATGCGGAGGTAGCGCAGTCTCCTCTCTACCTGGGTGGCGGCAACGTGCCGGGCAACCTGGTGCTGGTACCGTCGGTCGAGTGGCCAACCATCGTCAGCGTCGCCAATCTCGGCAACTACGATCCGGCGCGCACGTTTGTCGGCTATTTCGATGCCAACAAGTGTTACCAGTATCACTATGAAAGCACCGAAGCCAACCGGCGTTTCTACCCCAGCGGCATGGCGACCGGCCACGAGTGCAGCGGCGCGTGGAGCGGCAACTTCATGAACTGGGCTGCGACCCAGACCATCGATCCGTTCCGCAAGGTGCTGACCGGCGGTTACCGCGTCGTCGACACCGCCAGCGAAACCTGGCTCGAGAAGGCGCGTCACACCGGCCAGGGCGGAACCAATATTTATCCCGACCGCGATCTCAACTCACAAGCGCTCGTGCAGGGTGCGACGCCGATCAATGCGGACGCGCTCGAAGTCAGCATCCAGAATCTCGGGAATCAGATGCGTATCACGACCGAGATCAACGGCGATGGCAATAGCGATCCGGATGTCTTTTACTTTTCGGTGCGGGTCAAGGTGTGCGTGCCGGGTCTGCTGGAAGCGAACTGTCGCCAGTATTCCGGCGGCTTCAAGCCGGAAGGCCTCATTCAACAGTACGCGGACGAATTGCGCATCGGTATCTTCGGTTTTCTGAACGACCCGGACATCTTGCGGGACGGCGGCGCCTTGCGTGCGCGGCAGGGCTTCGTCGGCCCGACGATGATCGTGCCGGGCACGGGCGAGACCACGAATCCGAACACCGAATGGGATCCCGACACCGGCGTATTCGTCCGGAACCCGGACTCCACCGACGCTTCGGCTACCGCAACTGCGGTCGGCGTTACCATCAACGACAGCGGCGCGATCAACTACCTGAACAAGTTCGGGCAGATGACCACGAACGATCACAAGAGCAAAGACCCGGTCAGCGAACTCTACTACACCGCTTTACGCTACTTGAAAGACCAGGGCAACGTGTCCGAATACAGCGCCATTCCGGGCTCGACGGGCGTCAGTGGGACGCAAGCGACCGACGGCTTCCCGGTCATCACCGACTGGGAGGACCCGATCCAGTACGCCTGCCAGAAGAACGTGATTCTTGGCATCGGCGACGTGTACACGCACCGCGACAAGAATCTGCCGGGCAGCGGCTACAGTTCCGAAGAGCCGACGAAGCCTTCGGCCGTCTCCGCCGACACCACGGTGAACGTTGTCACCGAGACCGCCCGGATTGCGCAGCTCGAAGGAATCACTATTGGCACGCCGTTCAGCGGCCGCAACAACTCGACATTCATCGCTGGACTCGCCTGGGATGCTCACATACGCGATTTCCGCCCGGATCTCGCCGGAACGCAGACAGTTTCCACGCACTGGGTCGACGTGCTGGAAGGGCAATCGCTGGAGCCGCCGGTCAGAAACCAGTATTACCTGGCCACCAAGTACGGCGGTTTCGACGTGCCCGAGGATTTCGACGCCGACACGTATACCGGCCCGTTGCAGCTTGAATGGTGGAACGAGAATGGCGAAACGTTGATTTCGTTCGGACAGAATCCCACCAGCGCGGGTGTTGCCGGAATCCAGTTCCCCCGCCCCGACAACTACTATCTCGCCGGCAGCGCCGACCAGATGGTCGAAAGCCTGACCCAGGCGTTCGAACGCATCTCCGCGGAGCTCCGCAGTTCGGCCTCTTCGGTGGCTGCAAACTCCACGCGGCTCGGCTCCGATACCGCGGTGTTCCAGGCGTCGTTCGACAGCACCAACTGGAGCGGCGAGCTGCAGGCCTTCCGCATCGACCCGGACGACGGCAGCATCGCGACGACGCCGGCCTGGAGCGCCGCCGCCCAGATGGATGCGCTGACGGAGGCCAACATCCTGAACCGCAAGATATTCACCGCCACGCCGCCGGCCGCGGTCGGCGACGGTTCGCTCGTATCCACGACCGGCGCCGATTTTCTCTGGGCCGATCTCGCCGCAGCACAGCAGGACGCGCTGCGTACCGATCCGGACGGCGGCCCGTTGCTGAGCACGACCGAGGGACAGGAGCGGCTGGCTTTCCTCAGAGGATCGCGGGTCGAGGAACAGCCGGACGGCCTGCTCCGGC
>JBOHZD010000310.1:0-6451 GCA_050738315.1 Woeseiaceae bacterium | reverse complement strand
AGGAAACGCCTGCCAACCTGCCCAGCCTGACACTCGCGGCCGGCATCGGCATCGCGGCGGCGTTGCAGACGATCGGTGTCAACGATATCGGCCTCAAATGGCCGAACGACATCGTCGCGCAAGACGGAAAACTCGGCGGCATTCTGACGGAAGTGCAATCGCGAGGTGGCAAGGGAACGACCGTGGTCATTGGTGTTGGATTGAATGTGGACCTGCCGCGCGCGATGCACAACGAGGCGCCGGCCCGATGGACGACAAAGGTCACCGATCTCAAGGACTGTGTCGACGCATTACCTTCGCGTGAGGCATTGACTGCCGGGACCCTGCAGTGCCTTTTCGGCTCCATTGTCCGCTTTGAAAGCGATGGTTTCGCTGCCTTCCAGTGCGCGTGGCGAACGTACGACTGGCTCAAAGGGAAAACCGTGAGTTGTGCGCAAACGACCGGACACATCACCGGCATTGCCGACGGCGTCGACAGCGATGGCGCGCTGCTTGTCCGGACACCGGACGGAACGCGCCGCATCGTGACGGGCTCGGTGACAGTGTCAAACCCGGCGACGGCTTGCGCATGACAGAGCGGCACGCGTTGCTGTTCGATATCGGCAACACGCGCCTGAAATGGGGCTTCCTGGAAAACAATCGCATTGCAAAAACCGGCAGCATCACGCATGAGAAACTGCACGAGTCGGGGTTCTCGTCGCTCATAACGCGTCTGCCCCGCGATGTCGATTGCGTTCTGGCAAGCAACGTCGCCGGACACACTTTCGCGACCCGTCTGTCCGGTGTGATCGGCATCCATTGCAACCGGGACGTGCACTTTGCGCATGCGGAGAAAAAGGCATTTGGCGTGACCAACAGTTACAGAAATCCGCGGCGCATCGGGGTGGATCGCTGGGTGGCGATGATCGGCGCACGCGCGGAATTCCATTCAGCGCTTTGCGTCGTCGACGCCGGTACGGCGCTCACAATCGACGCACTCGATCGGGACGGGCAGCATCTCGGCGGCCTGATCGTTCCGGGGCTGCAGTTGATGCGGGAATCGCTGCACGTGAACACGAGCGACCTGCCGGAAAGCAAGCGCAGCGCTCGGGCGAGGGCGGAGGGCATGGCGCTGTTCGCCAGGACGACCGATGGCGCCTTGCAGCAGGGCGCGATGACCGCCGTGTGCGGCGCGATCGAGCGCGCTGTCGGCAGAATGCGCGCCAGCGGCTACCGGCCGAAGGTCACCTTGACCGGCGGGGATGCGTCGCGCATTCTAAAGAACCTCGACGACAATGTACTGCACCGGCCGAATCTGGTTCTGCAGGGGTTGGCGTTCATGGTACAGAGCGATTCATGAGAAATCTGCTGCTACTACTGTTGCTGGCCAACATTCTCTATTTCATTTGGGGAATCGTCAGGGAGAAACCGCCCGACGCGGGCGTCGTCATCGTCAATGAATCCGAACTCGGCCCGCCGCTGGAACTGGGCGATCCGGAGAGCGCCGGCGCGATGTCCGCTTCGAGTCAGCCGTCCGTCCTGGCAGCGGCCGTCGGCCGCTCCTGTGTCAGTATCGGGCCGTTTACCAACAGCGCGGATGCGGAGCGGGTGTTGCAGGACTACCGGACGGAAGGCATGCGTGCGGCGGTCCGTTCCACGGACGGGCAACTTTTCGTCGGGCACTGGGTGCAGATTCGCAATGTCCCGAGCCGCGACATCGCCAATAACATGATCAAAAAACTCGTCGCCGGCGGTTTGGCCGACGCCTATCTGCTGCCGGAAGATGCGGGGGGACTGTCCATTTCACTCGGCCTGTTTGGCGACATGGCCCGTGCCGAAAGAGTCGAATTGCAGGCGGAATCACTCGATCTGCCTGCGGAAATCACCCCGAGAATGCGTGACGCCAAAGTGTTCTACGTGGACATCGCCTTGCCGCCGGGCAGGGGGGCGGGAGCGATGATCGGCAAGTACGGCGAGGACAAGGTGTTGCTGCGGCACCAGGCGACTTGCCCGACATCGAGATAAATGGGCGAATTCTGGCCGTATCGCTTGTCGTATCGGGCTGGGTGACGAATAATTCACAACCCATTACGAAGAAATCAAAAGCCGGCATAGCTCAGCTGGTAGAGCAACTGATTTGTAATCAGCGGGGTGGCGCGGCGGAACTCTTTTAACACCAAGCACTTACGGTAAGACACCGTCCAAAACGGACGGTTTTCGGACGGTCCTACATGGCCGGTTTAGCTCAGCTGGTAGAGCAGGGGTTTTGTAAACCTCAGGTCGGCGGTTCGATTCCGTCAACCGGCACCAAGCCTCACTTCCCGCCCTGCAGGGTACACTCATGGGTGGGAGGGTCCAATAATGGCAGAAAAACACAACGTCCCAGCCAATTCGCTCGGGGAGCTGAAGAAGATTGTCGCCGGGTACGCTTCGACGAACTCCGCGATGAGCCTTGCTGATGCGTCCAAGGCCACCGGCATGCAGAGAACCAAGATCAGTGGAAACGCAAAGTTCCTTGTGGATCTCGGCTTCATAAAAGGCGGCAACTCGAAGCAGGCCACCGACATCGCCCGCAAGTACTCGCGGGCGGTTGAACACAAGCAAGAGGAGGTAGCCCAGAAACTACTAGCAGATGCGGTGAAGCAAAACGAGTTCCTGTCGGGCCTCGTGTCGACCGTACGAATTCGGGATGGCATGACCGTAGACGAATTTACCAAGCACGTGCTGTACGTCGCAGATAAGAAGAACACCCCACAGAATCGCACTGGCGCCAGAACGATCGCCGACTTGCTTGTTGATTCTGGCGTGCTGAACGAGAGTGACGGGAAGTTGACCGTGGCGGTAACACCGCCAGCAGATGAAAACGAAAACGGGGAACCTACGATACCCGACGTGAAACCGCCGAAAGTCGATCCTCCCAAGCCCGAAGATAAGATCGTCTACAAGGAAGTACGCAACAAGCAGCCCAACGTGACCATCAATATCACGTTGCAGATTCCCGAGGTTGACGACCCAGACGTGTACGACCGGTTCTTCAAGGCAATGAAGGACAATTTGTTCCCGGATGATTGATCATGTCAAGACATGGCAGCAACGCGCCCGAAAATTTGAAGTTGAATCACACAAGCTGCTCGCAAAATACGAGACTTCGGCGTCACGGGTTGTCGAACTCAATGCTCTTATAAAGAGCCTCAGCGGACTGCCCGTTGACGTGGAAGGCTACTTTCGGGAAGCGGCGGACTGCCTGCAGTATGGCAACCTCCGGGCTGCTATAGTCATGTCCTGGGCGGGATTCTTCAGCGTGTTCATGGACAGTTTCTACAAGACGAAGAATGCCGACATCAAAGCGAAGTACGGTAGCTGGGATACAGCCAGCGTCGAAGGGTTAAAGGAATCTGCCGCCGAGGGTACCCTACTTGTTGCAGCTCGCACATTGAAGTTTGCAAAGGCAGGTCAAATTCGAATTTACGATGGGCAGCTGTCGCTGCGGAACCAATGTGCTCACCCCACGCTTTACTCGCCAACGCCAAATGCTGCTATCGGGTTTGTAGATCAAATGGTGTCGCAAACACGTCTATACCTGTGACGCTGGCACCACGGTCCAGACAAAAAGAAACCCGGCGCGTGGCCGGGTTTCCAAGGTTGGCGGGCTTGTGCATTAGGCGACGGTGATCTTGCCCTGCTTGTTTTCCTTGGCACCGTAACCGTTCTCGATCGCGACGAGCCGGATCAGCGAATATGCGCGACCCCGAACGGTGTCCTCGTTGGTCGGCTTTCCTCTCTTCCGGTCGAAGGCGCGGCACAGCGTGACGGCGCCGTTGAGGGTGAGCCCGCCTTTCTGCACAATCGACGACGAACTGATCGGCGGCCTTCGGAATGAATATGAAAAGCCAGATAAGCAGGAACGTACCGAATCTATTCTCCGATGCCGCGCCTTCATATCGAACGGAGGAGGCCGGGGTCCGAGCCGGCGCCGCCACGGGCGACGGTTTGGCGCGCTTGAGGATCGCTGCGGGACTCGGCGGTCTTACGATCCGGGGACCTCATTACCGCCTTCTCGCCAGGGCTCCTTGCGATTGCTGCACTACGATCCGGACTGGAGAGTCGCCACTGGGATCTGTTCCTGGCGTACGGCGAGCTCAAGGGGCGTGCGGAGAGGGACGCGGAGTAGGGCGTTAACCGGATCGCGGGCGGGCGCACGCTTCCGCCTGCGACCGGCCTCCATGCAGCTGCCGTGGTCCGGTACGAGCTGCGACGGCGTACTTGGAATCGTTCGGAGCCCGGTATATTCAGGAATCGGCTATTCCGGCCTGTTATCTTCGGAAAGGCGGACAGATGGACTCGTATATTCAAAAATCCGGCCACGTATTTCCTTATATTCAGAAAACAGGACATAATACCGTATCCTTAAGCAGTCGGATGCTGGCAATGGCGCTCTACATCAAGGACCGCGACGGTTCGGCGGATGCCCTCAGAAAGAAGGCCGCGCGCCAGGGGTGGCAATCCCTCGGCCATGGCATCTACTGCGAGCCGGATGACGATCCGGCCACCCTGGTGTTTTCCCACTGGCCCGACATCATGCAATGGGCCTTTCCGGATGCGATCGTCTCGCACCGGACGGCGATCAGCCTGCGGCCCGAAAAAGGCACGGTTTTCCTGACGAGACCTGTCAGTGCCTACCGCAACTACAAAGTCGGTCCGTTGACCATCAGCGTGACTCCGGGCGATGTGAAGATCGCCACTCGACCGATCGGCAAGGAACTATATGCCTCCGATGATGCCCGTGCATGGCTCGAGAATCTGAGCGCGAGTCGCCGGCGAGGCAGAATCTCCCGCGCCCTCGGCCAGGAAGCCCTGGAGGCGGAGCTGGAAAAGGTCATGACCCGCAAGGGGGAAGACTACCTGAAGGAGGTCCGCCGCAAAGCGAACGGCATTGCTCCACAACTGGGTCTGGAAGAGGAAGCGGCGCGACTCGACGCGATTATCGGTGCGCTTTGTGCCACCCGGCCGCACGCCGGCATCCTGAAGTCGAAACGCGCCATCGCCCGTGCCAATCGGGAGCCGTTCGATCCTCACCTTGTAAGCTGCTTTGATGCGCTCGTGCGTGCGCTCGGCGATTCTGAATTGCCGGCAATCGAAATCACACTCGATCGGCATTCCTGGCGACATCAGGCGTTTATCGAGTCGTTTTTCTCGAACTACATCGAGGGTACGCGGTTCCCGTTGAGCGAAGCCGAGGAGATCGTTTTCGAACGTCGAGTGGACGAATCGAGGCACGCGGACAGCCACGATGTTCTCGCGGTGTACGATATCGCCGTCGACACCGACGAGATGGTAAATACCCCGTCGACACCCGGCGAGTTCCGGCAACTGCTGACGCGGAGGCACGCCTTTCTCATGCACGATCGCCCGGACAAGCGGCCGGGACAATGGAAGGAAAAGCCCAATCAGGCCGGAAACGTCATCTTCGCCGCGCCTGAGACGGTGAACGGCACCTTGACGCAGGGATTCGAACGTTATCTGGACCTTCCCCGTGGATTCGCCCGTGCGGTTTTCATGCACTTCGTCATCACCCAGGTACATCCGTTCGATGACGGCAACGGTCGGCTGGCCAGGCTGTTTCTCTCCGCCGAGCTCGTCAGCGCCGACGAGAGCAAGATCGTCATTCCGAACGTCAAGCGTGACGACTACATCAACGGACTGCGCCTGGCGAACCGGGAAGAGGATTTTCGGACCATGCTGAAGGTGATGACACAGCTCTACCGATACACGGCGGCGTTGCCGTGGCGGGACTACAATGAGGTAGTCGATACCCTGAAAGAGCATCACGCGTTTGACGACCCGGACGATGGCTTGATCAGATTTTCGCGCGCGTTGAGAGACATGACGTAACCTGCGTCGCAATCGCCGAATCCAGGTCGTTGCCTGATGGCGGCACATGCGGAAGCGCGGCCGGGCAAATTTGTGCCGAATGTATTTCTAAGAAAACGCCTGTGTACCGCATGCCTACGAGCCCGAAACGCGGTAAATTTCTAAGAGGATCGGGCTGAAGACCGCGCCATTCCTTGATTGTTGGACTGATTTGTAGTCAGTAGGTCCCGGGTTCGACTCCTAGGGACAATGGCACTTAGATAAGCCCCAGCGGGATTGGCACGCGAGGCTAACCGATTGAAGGAGAAGGGTAAGGCTGACCTGGACTGTTAGGATGTTGTTACCAGACATCCACCCCAGCAGTACCGGAGGCCAGCCTTGGTTAATCGTAATGTTAGTTTTCAATTGCAGCAACATCGGGATCGGCTGGGCCGCCGAGTTCGGCAAGTCGGTGCGGTGGATTTCTTCAATATGCTGACCGGACCGGAATTGCTGGAGGTAACGGACAGTTATCTGCCGGAACATCGCGAGCGGTTGTATCCGCCGACGGTGACCTTGTCGATGTTTATGAAGCAAGGGCTGGAAGCCGATCGCTCCTGCC
>JBOHZD010000309.1:0-24010 GCA_050738315.1 Woeseiaceae bacterium | reverse complement strand
TGTCAGGAGAGCGTAGTCGGTGTCCATCAATCCGAGGTTGCGGCGGGAAGCCGATCTTTCGATTTTGTCTCGCAGCAGTTCGAACGAATCGATCATGATGTTGCCGATCAGGTCGATCTTGTGCTTTGCAATACCTTCACGCAAAAGATTCTCGTCGGCGTCGGCAGACGGTGTCCACAGTACGTCGGCAATTGCATCGGTCACAAGGCGATTGATTTCTTCCGGCATACGCCGGTCGCCACTTCGCAGCCCGGCTTCGAGGTGAATGACCGGTATCCATAGTTTGGTGCCAACCATGGCGCATGCGGCGGTTGAGTTGACGTCGCCAACCACGACGATCCAATCCGGCGGGTTCTCCTTACATACTTTCTCGTAGGCGATCATGACGCCGCCCGTCTGCTCGGCGTGCGAACCGCTGCCTACCCCTAAATGAAATGCCGGAGCCGGCAGGCCGAGGTCCCTGAAAAAGGCATCGGACATATTGAAGTCGTAATGCTGGCCTGTATGCACGACCTTCGGATCGCACCAGCCGGTCGCCTTCAACGCGTGATAGAGAGGAGCGACTTTCATGAAATTCGGCCGCGCGGCGGCAATGAGATGGATGGTCTTTCTGGACATGGCGCTGGTTGCTCTCCGCCCCAATTTACGGCCCGATACGGCGTGGAAGCGTACAGGCTTCAAGAATCGGAAGCCAGCACGCACCTGTTTCACCTCGGTGCCGGGCTTCGCATTTTCGCATTTCGGTGCCAGGCTTTGGAAACTGTCGAGGCTTCGGAAACTGTCGACTATGCCCTTGTGCGCCATTGGGGTACGGGCTTTACTTTGCTGGCGGCGCCGTGCGCCAGCGGGCAACGGGAGGGGTGTTCAATCCGGCGCCCGACTTTTGTGCACGAGCTTTTGCCGAGACAAATAAAGAATGAGCGCAGTATTTGGTATTTACGGCCAGCATTCCCGGGATGACGTGTCCCGGATGGGAGAATGCCTTGGTCATCGCGGCCCGCGAACCCTCATTCGTTCAATTGCCGATGACCTGACGGTCGGAGCAATCGGCCGCGATCCAGAGAGCATGATCTATGCGACCGCGGATGCCGTCGTCGTTACCGACGCCGTGGTTTACAACCGGCACGATTTCGGAAAGCGCCTGGTTCATTCGGAGCCCACCGTATCGGTGCCGATCGCCCGGATGTTTCATCAGATCGATTTCAGCCGAAATGCGCAGGGACTGGAGACGGTCAATGGCGATTTCGCTGCCGTCCGCGTCGATCGGCAACAGTCCCGCATCGCCTTCGCGCGCGATTTCTTCGGCGCTCACCCGCTTTACGTGTGCGGTCTCGATAATGGCGGCGTGGCATTCGCCTCGGAGTACAAAGCACTTCTCGCCGTGCGCGGAAAGAACACAACCGTGGATCGCGACATGGTGCAGTATCTCCAGTGCGCCAAGCGCCTCCCCGTCGGCCGGACACTGTTGAAGGAGGTCCTGGAGGTACCGCCCGGAGCCACTTCGAGCTGGAGCGGCGCCGGCGGCCTGCGGGTGCTACATACCGTCGCGCCGGTCGAGGTGCAGGTCACGGTGCGGGACGAGCACCAGGCGATCCGGCTGATTCAGGACCACCTGCGTGAGTCGACGCGTCTCCGCATGGAAGATGTGGACACCATCGGCCTGGCATTGAGCGGCGGCGTGGATTCCATCTCCCTTGCATTTCTGCTCCGCGAACTGCGGCCGGGCGGCGTTATACACACCTACACGGCCGGGAGCGATCACGACGACCCCGAGCTGATCACCGCCGCCAAGGTCGCGAATGCCATAGGTTCCGTTCACCACGAAGTGCTGACGCCACCCGATCTGCTCAAGGATCGCCTGTCCGGGCTCGTATGGCATCTCGAGGACCCGTTGTCGCGAAGCGAGGCGCTGCAGTTGTTCGAAGTCGGCCGCGCGGCCGCGGGCACTGTGGACGTCCTTTTCGCGGCCCAGGGCGCCGATGGACTCTTTGCCGGCATGCCGAAATACAGACTGCTCTGGCTCGCAAACCGGTTGCCGATGCTCCGACGGGGACTGGAGGAGTTCTACAATCTCACGCAGTCCGGCATCAAACCGACGACGTTGCTCGGACGATTGTTCGATTACCTGAAATACCGCGGGCAGGTGCCGCACGTGCCCAACATCGATGGCGCTGTATTTCCGGATCCGAGCGCTTTCCCCGAACCAGGCCCCGAGCTGATCAATCGAGCCGCTGCTCACGGCTTGCAGGCAGCGGTCTGCCAGGACCTTCACAAGTTCGACCGTGGATTCTCGGCCTTCGGTGTCGAGTCGCGCTTTCCATTCTATGACATGCGACTCGTGCGAGCGGCGTTTACGATTACCGACCGGCTGAAGATAAAAGGCTTAACGCAGAAGTATATTTTCAGAAAGGCGATGGAGGAAATCGTGCCACGCGACTTCTGCAGGCTATCCAAGTTCCCGATGCGCATGCGATACGATCTGGCATTCGCCGATATTCTGGATGAAATCGGCAGGGACTTATTGCTCCGGAATGGAGGCGCAACCGACCGCGGCCTGTTCGAAGAAACTGCACTGCAGCGGCTATTCAGAAGCTCGTCACGCACCTCCTATTGCGACGAAGCAGCAATGCGAATCTGGACCGCGATCGCGACCGAGATCTGGCTCAGGATGTTCGTGGATCAATCCATCGGTGACGTACCGTCTGCCGGCCGATTCGCGGTCAGGGCAACATAGCTCGCCATTCCCGAAACTGTCTCTCTTCGCGGACAGTGTCGTCATTGTCGGACAGTTGTCCGGCCAGCACGTTCGGTAGTATCGTCAAAGGCGTCAGCACCGCAGTAGCGATGGTCGCGGCGCCCGCACGATACCTCGCCTCAGAGGGTTAAATTCTTGGAAACGCGCATTTCGGGTCCGCCGTCGGACTCTGCTTGGCTCATGCAATGAAAATCAGGCCACTGGCAAAGGGACTGCTGACATATGTTCCCGGCAGCCAGCATTTTCTGCCGAAGCACACGACAGGCGGCACGAACTCGGCGCGCTACTGCTACGGCGTCTGGATGAAGCACCTGACCTTGCTGCATGAGCAAGGAGTGACAGGTTTACCTGAAACCGTTGCAGAACTGGGACCTGGCGATTCCCTGGGCATTGGCCTGGCCGCGATGCTCTCAGGATCAAACCGGTATTACGCGTTCGATGTATTGCCGTTTGCCAATGTCGAATCAAACCTGAAAATTTTCGATGAACTCGTCGAGCTGTACTTGAACCGCGTGGCGTGCCCCACCGGCGGTTTTCCTGAGTTCCAGATGTATCTCGACGAGGACCTTTTCCCGAGCCATATACTGACCGACAACATGCTTTCGGAATCCCTGTCGAACGATCGACTGGAAGCGATTCGACGCGCCCTGCAGGCCGTCGGTACGACGGTCGACAACATCACCATCGAGTACCTGGTACCGTGGTCGGACGAGGCGGTCTTGCAACCCGGTTCCGTTGATCTGGTGATTTCTCACTCCGTCCTGGAACACGTTGTTGACCTGGAGGCGACCTATCGGGCACTGAAGCGTTGGCTCAAACCTGGCGGCATGATGTCGCACCAGATCGATTTTACTTCACACGGTCTCTCAGACGAGTGGAACGGGTATCGTGGGTATCCCGACTGGCTGTGGAAGGCGATCGTGGGAAAACGCGACTATCTCCTAAACCGCGCGCCACATTCGGTGCACCGCAGGCTCGTGTTGAACAACGGTTTCGACCTGTTGTGCGATCTCGAGAAAATCAGGAGCGACGGCATCCCTCGGTCGAAGCATGCGCGACGATGGCAGGACATTTCGGAAGACGATTTGAAGTGCTCCGGTGCCTTCATGCAGTCACGCCTGCATTAGCCATCGAGCGGGGGGAATCCTTTATCAGAGCAGTCCGAGCCACCTTGCGATGATGTTCCGCTGGATATCCGATGTTCCGGAATAGATTGTGCCGGCCACACTGTCCCGGACAATACGTTCGATGCCGTATTCTTCCATCAGTCCGTAACCGCCGAAAACACGAAGCGTGTCGATTGCGCTCGTCAGCAATGATTCGCTGACAAAAAGTTTCGCTATTGATGCGTTCATCGACGCGGACCTCGGCCGTCCAAGCCCCTCAGCAGCCTTGTAGGTCAAATATCGCCCGGCCTCGAGTCGAACTTTTATATCGACGATGCGGTGTGCTACTGCCTGAAACTTGCTAATCGTTTGATTCGATTGCTTGCGCGTGCGAGCGTATTCGATCGCCCGTTCCATCAGCCATTCGATGGTTCCAATGTGACATGCGACCAGGCAAGCGCGTTCCCAGTCCATTGACTCCGAAAAAATCGCTGCGCCTTGTCCGACGCGTCCGATAACAGCTTCCTCGGTAACGTAAACGTCGTCCAATACAAGTTCGCCGATCGGACAGTTGTGAAGTCCGAGTTTTCGAAATGTCTGGCCGGTGCGAAAACCGTCGGTACCCTTCTTAACCAGAAACGCAGTGATGCCGCCGTGATAGCCCTTATCCCTGTCCGTTGAAGCATAGACCACCGCCAGGTCTGCAACAGGGCCATTGGAACTGAATGTTTTGCTGCCCGTGATCACAAAACCGGAGCCTTTCGGCACCGCCCGGGTCTGCATCGCGAACGCGTCTGAACCGGTGCCGGGTTCGGTCATGCCATTGACCGCAATTTTCGCACCGCTGCAGAGATCCGCCAGGTACCGGCGGTGTTGTTCAGTCGTACCGTGCTTCCAGAGGGGCACGACACAAGCCAACAAATGCGCGCAAACCGCAAAAACCAGGCCACCGTCCCGGCATCCGTAGCCGAACGCCTCGAGGGCGATTGCCGTGGACATCGGATCGAGTCCTGCGCCTCCGAGTTCCTCTGGCACCGGTAATCCCTGAAGACGCATCTCCCCGCATTTCCGCCATTTATCGAAGGGAAAGCCTTGCTCGGCATCCCGTTCCATATCCCCATTGTTGAGGTCAGCGGCAGCGAAACGTGAAATCTGCTCTCGCAGCATTCGCTGTTCGTCGGACAGTGCAAAATCCACTACGCCAGCTCCTTCAATCCCTGGTAATCAATTTTGTCTGTAGAAGTCTTCGGTAATGATGATTGCACGGAGAAAATGTCCGGAATCATGTAGGCCGGCAGATTGTCAATGCAGAAGCGCTTGAGCGCAATAACCGAGGGGCGCCCATCGCCATGCCAGTTGATGAACGCGACAATACGGACCCCGTCGGCCTGATCAGGTAATGCAATCACAGCCGCCTCCGTAATCGAATCGTGGCGGTAAAGGGCTGCCTCGATTTCCCCCAGCTCGACCCGATATCCGCGGCGTTTGATCATCCTGTCCCGCCTGCCGACATAAACATAGTCTCCGTGCTCGTCTTCGCGAACGATATCCCCGGTCTTGTACCAGGACACACCGTCGGCATCCCTGAAGAAAGCGGTGGCATTTCGCTCCGGAAGATTCCAGTAGCCGGAAGTCACAGATGGACCCGTCACATACAGCTCGCCATCCATGCCTCGGTGTAGCGGACCGCCATCCTCACCAACGATCATGGCTGAGTCGCCGGAACAGACCTTGCCAATCGGCACCGGCTGCGAAAGAGCGTCCGGCAACCTTTCGGGCAATTCGTAGAAAGTGCAGACGTTTGTTTCCGTTGGCCCGTATAGGTTGAAGTATCGAGCCGCCGGCCAGAGTTTCTGTAGCTCGCGCAGCTGTTTGATCGGGAACACTTCGCCCGCAAACAATACCGCGCGTAGCGCCGAGTGATCATATTCCTTTATCCCCGGAACCCGCAGGAGCAATTTCAGGATCGTGGGGGTCGAGTACCAAACGGAAATTCGCTCCCTCGAGATGAGTGCAGCCAGTTCCTTTGGTTGCCGACCGACCTCCTCGGGAATCAACACCAGATTCGACCCATGTTTGATTGGCAGATAAATATCGAGAATCGACAGGTCAAAATAAAAAGGCGCATGAGAGGAAAAACGGTCGCGTTCGTCAGGGTGAAAAGTCGATGAACACCAGTCGATGAACGCAAATGCATTACCGTGGGTCAGCATGACTCCCTTGGGCAGTCCAGTGGATCCGGATGTATAAAGGATATAGGCGAGGTCTGCAGGAATGGAGGTATTTTTTGATTCTGCGTTGGGGGACCCTGCGACAAGGAACAGACCGTTCAGTAGCGGGTCGATATCGTCAAGAGGGTAGGGCGCGGCGTCTGCCGACTCCACACCTGTGCAATCAGTGCTAAGCGAAATGACGTATTTTACGGCGCAGTTGGAGAATATATATTGATTACGACGTTGAGGAGCGGCGCTGTCCACAGGGACATAAGCAGCGTCCGCTCTCAGGATGCCGAAAATCGAAGCGAGCGCCGGTATTGACTTGGGAAGATGAACGCCAAGTCGATCACCAGGCTTGACGCCCTTTTCCTGCAACATTCTGCTGATGCTGTTGGCCAGTTGGTTGAGATCATCGTAACGGATGCTCCGTAAGCCTGGCTCAACTGCCGCTATGCGATTTGGGTATTGTCGCGCCGAATGCTCGAGAAGCTGGTCCAGTGTTGGCCGATTCACACACGCTTGTCCTGCAGTTTCGCATGTATAAGAGTGGCCATATCCGATACTGTATCGATATAGTCGGCACTTAATTCATGCGCTTCCAGGTTGACGCCATACGCCGTGTCGACAAACGTTGCAAATTTTATTGTTGCGATCGAATCCAGTACGCCACCCGTAATCAAGGGTGTCGAGTCTTCCAACGTGTCAGGTTCCTCTCCGGGCAGGAAGTCCTGCAGAATGAAATCCTTCAAAGTCTTTTTGATCGTGTTGTAGTCATCTGCCATCGTAATTGCCTGCTTTATCGGATGTTCTTCCGGCACTACCTGGCAACGAGCGATCCGCATTTATGCGCGTAGCGAATTGGTCGAGATTCATGATCTCATGATAAATCCTTTCGGCGACCAAAGCGTGCGCTTCGGTGTTAGGATGCCAGTCCCAGGATGCAAGCTTTAGCCTGTTTCTATCATTCAATGACCCATAAACGCCGCCGAGATTGATCGCGGTAAGGCCTGCCTCGTTCAACAGCTTTGACAAATGTTGCCACTCCTTGTCGAAGATTGCGTCGGAATCGTCCACTCTCGGCAGCACGAAAACCAGCGCCTCGATGGCATTCTGCTTAGCAGCATGAGACAGCTTTTGAAAGGCCAGTAGCAAGATCTCATCGGCAAAAGGTCCCAGCCGGCTGTCAATAGCTTCTTTTGACATCTCCGGTGTAACCGCGGCCCGATTGACAATATCGAGCAGGGCGGCGTCCAGGCCGGGATTCCTGTCCTTGATTGCTTCACGCAGATTGCTGACAACCAGTTGCTCTTCGCCGGACATTGCGATGTCGACTACCATATCGATTTCAAAGTCGAGCGCATCCTGCTGAAACCGGGCGAGCCGTCGAAGGATTGAATCTGCGGCCAACGCGAAGTTCAACAGTTCAATTCTGGGACGCGAGAAATCCATACGCCCGGCATTCAGCTGCCGTTCCAGGATCGACGGAAACGTGTTCTCCATCAAAATACCGGCGCCGAGAGTATGTGAAGAGCCCAGCAATGCGATACGGTAAGTACCTTCAGGTTTTGCCCTCTGGTATTCCTGGTCGCGCATGCCCCATGCATTGGTGGTAAAGATCTGACCTTTGTGAACGGCATTGATATGCGGGCGCATAACGGTATCTCGCATATCATGCGTTTCCTCCTGAAACATCGATCGCTCATGACCATTCCACCGCCATGTGTCAGGTTCCTCTGATCGCACGCTCCAGACCATCGATCCGGAACTTTCAACGCCCAGCAGTTCCTCGTAGTAACCTCTTATGAGCTGTTGCTGATCGCGGGAATTCAACTGGTCGCCGCTAATTGTTGCAACGATGCTCGGCGCCCGGGGATCGAAGCGGTTACTCATCCCGGGATAGGCAACTACCAGCAGCAGGGCTGCCGCGCCACCGACCCGCGCGGCCCGATATGGGATGGAAATGCCCGCGGGTTTCCGAATTGCGGAATCAGGACTTCCGATCAGTTGCACGATTACGCCGACCGATACGGCCAGAAAAAACAGCAGTAAGACAACGGCAACATCGACCGCCGTCGCCGTGCCCGCAATCGACATGACCGCGAGCCATTGGTCGATGGAACTGCTTGTCCAGAACGACCAGAGTACGCAAATGATCGCAAACACCAATACTGTCTTGGCCGAACGAGCGAGAGCGAAATGCAATGTCGGCTTCTCGTGCTTGGTGCGAACCTGTCTTTTGCGTCCGTATTTTTCCTCGTAAAGTGAATTGGCGGTGACCAACACGGCGAGGACACCCCAGAAAATCATGTCCTGCGGGTTCAGGGTAAACGTCCCTCTCAGCCAAAACCACTGATACGAATGAAGCAGCCAGGTAATGAAGAACGTCGCCAGCGTAGCCACGATCATCGCGCGCGTCACGCCCCACCGACGAAGCGACATGAATATGGGGAAGTAGAACAACTTCATCATGAAGTCTTTCCAGTATATGTTTATGCGACGCCAGAAGTCGGTGAAGCTTTCAGCGAGGTAATAGCGGTGATGAGTCTCCGGCAAGTTGTAACCGAACAGGCACAGAATGCCGATCACCAGATGAAACAGGCCCGATACGCGCAAGTACAAAAGGAAACTCGAGAGCACGTATTGCCCGACGCCGGCGAGATCGTCGATCTGGAGAGGGTCCGGCACGAAATAATGGTAGACAATCCGGTACAGCAACAAATGAATTATGCCGCGGAGAATCCAGTCAATTCCCTTTTGATAGATCTCCAGTTGGGCACGGTCGAAGTAGGTCCGTTTGAAAGTCTGGTAATCAATGACGGGAAAAAGGGGAAAGAAAATGTTCGGGAAGAGAAAAAAGTATCCCAGTCGCTCGGAAAGAGGTACAGGCCCTTTCTCGTGGCGAAGATCGTAAAGGTAAATGGCGGTGCGGAACATAAAGATGGCGCTGAGTATGGGCAGAGTCTGAGTTTGAACATACATCAGCGCGCGAACGCCTGTCGCTTCCGCTGCCCCTGCCCGGACTGCAGCCAGGCCGATTCCCACCAGGATCAGAATGACCGCGCGTGCCGTCAGTGGGATGGGCAGGTGACAAAGCAGAAAAAGGAAAATACCCAGCACAACCAGCACTGCACCGGCAACCGGGCCGAGTAAAGTTATTGAGGCGACAGGAAACAAAAGTAAGAAAAACCAACCGCGCCATCGTACCGGCAGCAACGCATGCACAAGGAAACCGACAACGATTATCGGAATCAACCGGTCGAAACCGTAGGTTTGCTCGATTAGAAAGAAATGGGCTACTGTCAGGAGGAGCCCCAATTGAACAACCTGAAGCGCGAACATGCCGATATGCAGGCGGCTGTTCTTGTTATGCGTAGCGACCATCCCCGGACACCGCGAAGTGAAATACGGTCAGCAAATATCATACACTCAAACAGCGCCGCGACCAGAGAATTTGAGTTGCAGCGACCGGCTGCGCGGAGCCGGGAAGGCACGCGCTGGCCTTAGCGGTTAATCCGAATCCAAGGTCCGGTTGGAAGGCAATTGTGATTTGACAAAGGTCTGTGGCTTTAGCCGAATGCGTCCTTACGACCTGGTACCGGCATCCCAGGAATCAGGCCGTTCATATCCGAAGTACTCAATCTCTTGGCGGTAGATTTTCCCGATAAGGTCGTCGAGTTCCGGGCCGATAGAATACGGTCTTTCCCGCTTCACGCTTTCCGATTTTCCCGGAAGCTCAATCGGGCCACAGTCCAGTATCGACGTGATCGTTTTGAAGTCTTCGTCGAGGGTTTCGAATCGGCCAATGAAATCCATTGGGACGTTCCCCCGAAAATCAGTGATCCATTCCATTTGCGACCGCAGCAAACGTTTGCCTGCAAACTGGGTCAGAAATTCGGTCAAGGTTGTATCCTTGCTTATACCCAGTTTCCTCTGGTGCCTTTCGCCACGCAATACATTCGAGTACGCGGAGATGGCACGAGTCCAGGGGTTGCGAACAATCGTGAATTTGAAGTAATCCAGAAATTGACGTTTGGTTACAGAGTTTTGCCTGTCCGTAATCGCGCGGTTCCGATAATTGTACAGGACACGGCGAATAACCTGTCGTTGATTCTCGTTCCTTCTGATAATCGGAAGTATAGCGACGGGTTCGATCATTCTTACTGTTCGGTGGTCGGCATGCCCACGGTCGGAATGTCCATCGAGTTGACGAAGTACTCGTTCTATACTGGTGCCGGCGCATTTCGGAATATGGATGAATATGCACTTGTGCTTATGAGAAATCACTTGCCAGGCCTCGTCAGGTCATGACAGGAAGTAGAAAGGCAGTCAACTCAGTATGAGTTTCTCGCCCAGTTTCCTATCCCAGCATTGAGGTGAGAACACTTCAAACCCCGATCCTGGATGAAATGTCAGCTCCCCGACGATGATTTCAGACCCTAAATAGAAAAAATCCACTCTCACATAGGTGAACTCCTGCGCGATGGTTTCAGCCAGGGACGTCATCTCATCGAGCTTCTCCGGCTTGCGGATTTCGCCTCCATTCTCGTGCGCCAAACGGCAGTCCAGCAAGACCCAATCCGGAGTGTATAAATTTCGCCGATGATCGGCGTGTCGGCCGATATCAACCTGCAGGAATACCAGCTTTCCGTTAAGACAGTGAAATTTATAATCAAGTGGAATTACGCCGTATTGATCTGTCAGGAGCTTCTCAACCATCATGCGTGGTTCAATCTCCCTGTATTGCCATTCCCTGGTTCGATAATAGTGGTTTGTTCTCAACGACCTCGATAGCTCCCTGCGGGCGCGTTTCCAGTTCACTTTGGACTTGTCCATAACAATGATTGAATCGCCACTGCTATGGGTCGTTTTAATGATGAATGGATAGTCCGGTAATTTCTCCGGGCGTATATCTTCTGGATCATCGGTGTGAAATTCCAACGGGGCCAGATATTTCGCGCCGAATTTCCTTTCGATGTATTCGCGCACCGCGAGCTTATCCGCGCATAGCTTGAGCAATGGATCCCTGTCGTGCAGTTTCAACCATTGAATTTTCTCATTCAACGTAGTCGGGTCTTCGAGGTTCAGCTCGTAACCTTGGCTTTTCCAGAAAATTCGTTTCAAAAACGTATTCGTGGGTAATAGTCGATAACGCAAAAAGTCATAGATCGTTGCCGCCGGTGCGAGCAGCCGGCTTCCGACATCTGTGTCGCGGTAAAGGTGTCGTAAAAACTGTTTCATCCGACCATGCTCCGTGCGGGCTTCATCGCCTTCACAGTAGCCTGTAACCGCGTCGTCGAAACTCAACCACATCCGCACGGGTCGGAAAGCTGAAGTAACTGCTATCCTCTCGTTTGTTGGGCTTTTCAGTTGCTGTGCCGTCGCGCAACTGACGCAACACTTTCAAAACTGCGGCCGCGCCCTTGCGTTTCGTCCTGCGGATGACTGCGTCGAGGCTGTCATCGGGGAGGAGTTCCGATTCCTCCTGCAACAAAATAGCGCCATCGTCGATGCCCTCATTTATACGATGCACCGTCGTGCCGACAGTCCTGTTTCCATCATACATCTGCCAGAAGTTCGGCAGCATGCCACGATAGCGTGGAAGTGTGCCGTTATGAATGTTGATGCAAGCGAGCCGGGGTGCCTGAATCAATGGCGTCTTGATTATCTGAGGAGCGGCGACCGAAACCACGACACTGATCTCTTGCGACCTGACACTCTCGACAAATGCGGGGTCGTTGAGACTGGACACATAGCGCACCGGCACTCCCCGCGACTCCGCCAACTGGCCGATCGTATAATCCCGGCCGAACCGGAGCATCTTTGGCAGCCTCGCCTTCACCCGGGTCACTACGTACCGAATGCCCATACGGACGAAGTCGGAAGGCCCGTAGAAATTCCACATTTGCAGAATAAGGTCCTTCATCGTTTGCTTACCCATGGGAGGCGCCAGTACGATGCCCGCAAATGTGATGTCGTCCCGATCGGCTTTGAGCAGCTCATCGAAGAATTCCTTGACATAAATCGGGTCATCCTGAGTAATAAACAGTACCTTCACTTCTACCTCGGTGTTGTCATATGGCCCGGGCGACCTGCCGGAGATTGGCAAGTATACTTGGATCACATGGCCATTGGCCCGGACCGGCGCTGCCTGCGGCGGCGCCAGCCAGCCGGAATTTCACATCGGCAACCCTTTAAGGCAGGCAAGAGAACACGCTATGGATCTGTCAATTGTTGTACCTCTGTATAACGAACAGGACAGTGTCGGCCCGCTTTACGAAGCAATTTGCAGGGCGTTGCAGGATGTCTCGAGGCAGGCTGAAATCATTTTTGTCGACGACGGCAGTCGTGACAACACCTTCGCCGTGGCCGAGGGTCTCGCGGCCAGGGACAAACGGCTGCGTGTCGTGAAGTTCCGGCGCAATTACGGCCAAACGCCCGCGATGGCTGCCGGTATCGATACGGCGCAGGGTAAGTACATCATTACAATGGATGGCGATTTACAGAACGATCCCGCGGATATCAGCGCTTTTATCGCAAAACTGGATGAGGGATACGACATCGTCGTAGGCTGGCGCTTTGATCGCCAGGACAAACTGATTTCACGGAAAATACCGTCGCGTATCGCGAACTGGATTATTGGAAAGGTAACGGGAGTACCCATAAAGGACAACGGCTGCTCGCTGAAGGGTTTTCGCGCCGGCGTCATCAAAAGTGTGCCGTTATACAGTGAAATGCACCGGTTCATTCCCGCCGTGGCTTCCATCGCGGGCCCCAGGATTGCAGAGATCAAGGTGCGTCACCATGCGCGCCAGTTCGGCGAGTCAAAGTACGGTCTGTCACGTATTTACAAGGTGCTATTCGATCTCCTGGCAATCAGGATGGTTTCCGGATTCGCGGAACGCCCACTGATGTGGTTCGCGTTGCTCGCCGTACCTTTTTTCCTGCTGTCCAGCGGCATTCTTTTCTGGCAGATAATGAAGTTGCTGCTCGGTGCCGAAGGGTCATTGCCGATTGCCGGCACCGGGGTGTTCTTCGGCGTGCTTTGCATATTCCTCCTGTTCAGCGGTTGCTTTGCAGAGATGGTCAACATGACCGGAAATCTGGATTTCCTGAAGGGCCGCTTGTTGACAATGACAGACCTGACGCCCGAGAAAAAAACCGATTCGCCGGATGAAGAAGATATGGATTTTCGGAAATGAGCGAACAGATCGAAATTTCTGCGATTGTACCCGTGATCGAGCTGGTCGACCCGACCGGGAATCTGGTTCGTCAATACCTCGAGGCGCTTGACCAGACCGGTAAGCAGTTCGAGCTGGTTTACGTGCTGGATGGGAAGCACGTTGGCACCCTGAAGCACCTGACTGAAATCGCTTCCAATGAACACCGCTTGAGAATCGTGCAGCTTGCAAAGAACTTTGGAGAGGCGAGTGCACTGACAGCAGGATTCGCCTGCACCACGGGCAAGGTTATTATGACTTTGCCGGCGTATGCACAAGTAGAGATCGCCGAGATACCAAGGGTTCTTGACGAATTGCTGAATTGTGACGTTGCCGTGGCCACACGAGTGCCAAGGAGTGCTGCTGCATCCCGGTTCAATATCATTCGCCGCAGGTTATTTCACTGGCTCGTGCGCAAGGCGACCGGGGAGTCATTCAGCGATATGGGCTGCGGTGTCCGCGCCCTGAAACGCGATGTGGCCGATGAGCTGCCGATCTATGGTGATCAGTATCGGTTCTTTGCATTACTGGCGACGCGTCGCGGGTTCAAGGTCAATGAGGTGAAAGTCAAGGAGAATGAACGTGATCAGGTTTTTGACCGGCACGGAATAACGGATTACCTGGCCCGTCTGCTGGATATCTTTGCGATTGTATTCCTCACGCGATTCACGAAGAAACCGCTGAGATTCTTTGGTGCAATTGGCAGTATTATTTTTGCATTCGGTTCAGTATTTCTGATCTACGTCATTATACAACGGCTGTTTTTCGGGGTCGGTCTCGCCGATCGACCTGCACTATTGCTGACGTCCTTGATGGTCGTCCTGGGTCTGCAAGTGTTTGCGCTTGGTTTACTGGGCGAACTGATTATTTTTACTCATGCGAAGGAAATGAAAGAGTACACTATCGAGAAGATAGTCAATTGAACTTCGCGGTGCATACAGCTCATGCATATTTTTGACTTGGTCGCTCAAACCGAGTCGGAAATCAAGGCGGTAGTCGAAATGACAACGGTAGCGGTCGATCAGCAAAGCAATTTTCAGGAACCCGTGTGATGCATTACCTGCTCGCACTGTTCTTTTTCATCTTGTACACCGGTGACAATCTGGGTCTCAACATCAGTCTGGGACCCGGAATGAGTGTAAAGAACCTGATACTCTATTTGATCTTTGCCGGTATCGCGATCAATTCCGCGGTTGCTCGAAATCGGAAGATCGAAATTCCAGGTGTCGTCGTACCGTTTGGACTGCTTATAGTCTACGCACTGGTTACGTGGTTCGTATTGTCGTTTATCCTGATGAATCCGGACTACGGAGTCAGAGAGTCGTTCATACGCCTCAAGAGCTCGGAGGTAGACCAGCTTCTGATGTTGCTCGTATTCTTTTATGGCACTATCCATGAAAAGGACACATATTGGCTGTTGCGGGCGGTCCTCTGGATCGTAATGCTGGGCAATGTAATAACCCTCGTGGATGCATTGGATATACCGAATCTGGGAATCGTTGAAGCAAAGGTACGTAATGACCGATTTCTCGGTTTCCTGGGTTCCGCGAACGGGTACGGCCAGTTCCTGGTGCTTTTTCTACCCGCTTGTGTCGCGTTGTATCTCAATTGCCGGGGCAAGGCCCGCCTGCTGGCAGGGATCGGATTGTTTTCGACAGCAATCTCGCTGGTTTTGACCGGGTCCCGGGGTGCCTATGTCGGGTTACTGGCAGGCTCGTTTCTTGCCGCGATCTTTTTACGCAAAACGATTCCCACGAAGACGATAATCCGAGCAGGTATTGCTTCGATGTTTCTATGTGCTGTGGTCGTGGTCGCCGCGCTGGTTACCGATTATGGCAATGTGGTATCGGACAGCATGGGCAAGTTCGAAGGAAGTACCCATGTCGCAACCAGCGGCCGATCGACAATATGGGGCAACGCGCTTGCAGCGATGGTTGAATACCCTGTGACATTCCTGACCGGTTTCGGATTCAATGCGTACGAGAGTGCCGGGCGCTTTTATGCTGCAACTCACAATACCTATCTCAACTACCTCTATAACCTTGGATCCATTGGCGTATTGCTATTTTTGCTGCCTTTCGCGGGCATTCTGGCAACGGCTCGATCGGCACTTGAAAGCGCGCACGAGGAATGGAAGTCTCAATTCTTTGCGATGGTATTCGGATTGCTTGCCTTCCTGGTTTCGATTTTCTTCGGCGAGTACCACCAATCGACGTATATGCTGTGGGCGTATCTGGGCATCGTCATGCGGATGGTCATGCAGGTCCGTGACAGGGCCGAGCCCGCCATCGGCGAATACGGCACACGTTCGGCGTCGCAAATGTTACCGGACGGTCGGCCGGGTTATGTCGATACCGGCCTGGATAACCCCACGTGGGCGAAGCGGGAAATGTAACCGCACTCGTTGCATGGCTTTTGTCGACGAGCATGGATTGATGCCCAAATCGTGAGCAATCAGTTGCCGCATATCTGTTTTGTTGCGCCTACTACATTCCCGATGCTGGCCAACAAGGAGAGCATCCAGATCGTTGGCGGGGCTGAATTACAACAGGTCATCATCGCCAAGGGACTCGTTCGACGTGGCTACCCGGTATCCATGATCTGTTTTGACTATGGACAGGAGGACCCGTGTGAGATCGATGGAATTACCGTGTACAAGGCACTTCGGCCGAACCAGGGATTGCCTGGTCTGAGGTTTATCTGGCCGAGATTGACCAGTTTCTGGACGTGCCTGGGACGTGCCAATGCGGACATCTACTATCAACGCGCCGCAAGTGTATTGACCGGCTTGACGGCGGCATTCTGTTTACGACATGGAAGAAAATCCATCTATGCGATCGCCGTAGACGGAGACCCTCAATTTCGCTTTCGCCGCGATCGATGGATTTTCGACTATGGAATCAGGCATGTCGATCGACTCGTCGCCCAGAATCCGAACCAGCAGCAATACTTTAAGGATCGTTTCGGGCGCGACAGTATATTGATTCCGAGTATTTACAACAAAGCCAATGCATTGCAGGCGCACGCGGTGCGCGACAACGTGCTCTGGGTTGCGACGATAAGAGAAAGAAAGCGCGCCGATTTGTTTCTCGACCTCGCACAGGCTCTGCCCCAATACAAATTTACAATGGTTGGCGGCCCGGGTGTTCGTGAACACGCGCTATTCGAAGCCATCAGCCAACGAGCGCAGCGGCTGAACAATGTAGATTTTGCAGGCTTCATTCCGTATGCGGAAATTGACCGTTATTTCGACAGAGCCATTTTGTTCGTGAGTACATCGAACAAGGAAGGGGTTCCCAATACATTCATGGATGCATGGGCCCGGGGCGTGCCAACCGTGTCGTTTTTTGACAGTGGCGCCCGTGCAAACGGTAAGCCGATCGGCCGAATCGTTGGTTCCATCGAGGAAATGACCGATGCTGTGGCCGACCTGCTAGAAAACGACGCTGCACGGTCCCGTTTCGGCGAGGAGTGCAGGAAATACGTGGAGAGTTATCACAGTCCCGATCGGGCATTGGACCTGTATGAGGAAGTGTTTCGAAGCCTGTTGTAAAGCAACGGCCCAATGCGGCAATGATAAAAATAACTCGATCGCGGAAATGGTAATGTGACTGCCGGTGCGCTGTTTGTTTCGGGCACGCTCGGCGTCGGGGGCTCCGAGACCAAGATTGTCAATATTGCAAACGCACTAGCGCGATCCGGATACCCTGTTGCAATCGCTTATCTGAATCCTCCGGATGCACTGCTGGAAAGAATCGATCCCGCCGTACCGGCGATCCATCTCGAGCGTCGCGGAAAGTTCTCGCCCGGAAGCCTGCGGAAGCTGCGTGCGCTCGTAGACAGCAATTATCGTACCGTTTTCTCTGTCAACTTCTATCCTCTCCTCTATGTTGTTCCGACGGTCAAACGTCTGCCAGCCGGGCAGGCCCGGGCGGTTTGCCTGGTTAATACGACCGACTTTGTCGATGGTCAGTGGATATTGGGGCGGTTTTATGCGCCGTTTCTCCGGCGCTGTGATCTGCTTGTATACGGTTGTCGGGCGCAACAAAGTCTGTGGGCAAAAAAATACAGATTGCCGATCGAACGATCGACGTACATATACAACGGGGTTGACACGAGTAAATTCTCCGCCGACGAACTCGATAATGAAGGTTTGCATTTTCGGGCAAAGTTCGATATTCCCGATGACGCGGTCGTCATCGGAAGTGTCGGGCGATTTGCGCCGGAGAAGAATTTCGAGTTGCTCATCGAAGTACAGAAGAACCTGCATGACAGTGGCCGTAACACCTATCTCGTTCTCGTGGGTGAGGGTCAGGAAAAGGGTGCCCTGCAGGCACTGGCGATCGAGAAGGGATTGACCGGTAAAACGATATTTCCAGGCATCCTGAAGGACCCCCGTCCGGCATTGGGGGCAATGGACATCTTCGTCTTGCCGTCCCGCGCCGTCGAAACGTTCTCCAATGCCGCCCTGGAAGCGATGTCAATGGCTCGTCCTGTGGTGCTCAGCAATATTGGTGGCGCCGCGGAAATGGTCGAAGATGGAAAGAGTGGTTTCCTGTTTGAAGTTGGAGATCGCGTCGCGCTGACGGACTTGCTTGTCAAGCTCTACGATTCCAGGTCGGAACGAGAACGGGTTGGCACTGCCGCGCGACAACGAGTCCTGGACGAATTTCAGTCTACCGGGATGGTGGACCGGTATAAAACGTTGATCGACTCGGCCAATGACCCGGATGTGGCTTGAATGATGCGATAGGTGCTCAGCCCCAGTTGTCGCGCCACATTTCGAACGCGAGCAAAAACCAGAGGCGCTGAGCGACCACGTCGTCGCCCTCGTAGAAACGCTCGACTGACTGCTGTACCAGGTTGGAATCCATGATTCCCGATTCCCGGATTCTAGCCGGACTCAGGTAATCCGACACGAGTTCCTTCAAGTCGGTTCTGAGCCATTTGTCAAGAGGAATTCCAAATCCTTTTTTAGGCCGATCCACCATGTCTCGCGGAACATAGCGGTAGAGAATACTCTTGAGGAGATGTTTCGGTCCGAGTTCGCCACGTCGTAAATGCGGCGGTAAGGAGAGGCCAAATTCTGCCAGGCGATGATCGAGCAATGGTTCACGGCCTTCGATACCGACAGCCATCGTCGTACGGTCCACTTTCGTGAGAATATCCTCGGGAAGATAATGCAAAAAGTCCCACAAGCTGATTTGTGTGGCAGGTTGTCCCGGGTACGAATTGGCGCTCGGGCGCGAAGACTCGTAGTGTCCAATCAGACGATTGATTTCCTCCGGATGCCAATAGGACGTGGAATCCTCCAGGAACCGGCCGGCGGACGGGTCCTTGAGCAGTGAACCAAGCCGTTCCAGTTTACCCAACAGATCTGTACCTGTTGTACGAGCCCCGCCAGTCCGATCCCGTTCCGACTGTGGCAGGAGGGATGGCAGAAAGGACGCGCCGGCCGACAGGGGCATCGCAAGCCAACGCGGAACGCTGTTCAACTGGTTGGCACGTTTCAATACGTGTGCATACGACTTGTAGCCGCTGAACAACTCGTCACCGCCGTCCGCGGACAACACGACCTTGACTTCGCTGCCGGCGAGACGTGAAACGAGCAACGTGGGGATTCCCGAACAATCGCCGAAAGGTTCATCGAATAACGAACCCCAATCCTTTGCAATCTTCAGTGCTTCATCAACACCGAGAATGTACTCCGTGTGAATGGTCCCGCAGTGCCGGGCCAGCTTTTTTGCCCAGGGAGATTCGTCATGACTCATTTCGCCGAATCCGATCGTAAACGTGCGAATCTGCTGACTGTGGTGCTTTGAAAGTATCGCCGTCACCAGGGAAGAGTCGACGCCACCGGACAAGAACACTCCGACCGGAACGTCGGAAACCATCCGATAACGAAATGAATCGATCAAGAGCGCTTCGAGTTCCGATTCAAGCTCGGCGTCGCTGCCGGTGAGTGGGCGATCCACGGCATCGAGAATAGACCAGTACGGTTCGATAACAGGTGGCCGTCCTTCTTCAAGGATCAGGCGATGGCCCGGTTTGAGTTTGTAAATTCCTTTGTAGATCGTACGGTCGTCGGCAATGTAACCGTACTGGAGAAATTCACCCAGCGACTGTAAGTCAATTTCGGGAGTCCAATGCTTGAATGCCCTGATCGCCTTGAGTTCGGAGCCGAAACAAAAAGTCCTTCCATCCCAGCCGAAGTGTAATGGCTTGACGCCGACACGGTCTCTGACCAGTTCAAGCCGTCTTTCCTTTTCGTTCCACAACGCGATCGCAAACATACCAATAAATTGTTTGACCGCATCCGAGCCCCATTCCCTGAATGCATGCAGTATTGTTTCTGTATCACCGGTGCCGGAAAACGAACGTCCAGCTTCGATCAGTCGACTCCGAATCTCGGCAAAATTATAGATCTCACCATTGAATACGATTACGTCACGGCCGTCAGTCGAGACCATAGGTTGATGACCGTGATCTGACAGATCGAGGATGGAGAGTCGAGTATGGCCCAGTGCGACACCGGTTCCATTCATCCAGATACCCTCGTCATCCGGACCACGGTGTCGCAGCGTCGCGACAGCTTTCGTTATCTCTTCTCGTATGCGATCCTGTTGTTGATCGCGTGACCAGACGCCGGTGATACCGCACATTACATTGAGTCCTTTAATTGCTCCGCGAGAATGAGTGTCGTCATGAAACGAATTCTAACGGGAACCGGAGCGTTCGACCGCGAAATTGTCCTTTCGTACGGGTATTGCCTGAAAACCGGCAGTGCTCGTTTGACAAAGCCAGAAGTGCCGTGGCAGCATCCAGCCGTGAAAAAGGCTAACTTGTCGAAAGGCAAGGACGCAAAGCTACCGGTCTAAGGGGATTTATTGCCTATGATAGCGGGGTTGCCATTTGTCCACATCGGGTCCGGCGGATCGTCCGGAGCCACTCGGTGGCTGAAAAGGCGCGTCCTGAGCTTTCATATGGAGTCGCGGCCGGTCATTCGCCACTGGCAGGTCGAAGGTCAGATGATCTGCCGCTTTTTACATAATTATCTGGGGTGTGGAAAATGCTAAATCCTATCAATCGCCGGACGGCATTGGTTTTTGCCGCTACGTTGTTGTGTGCGGATGTCCTCGCACAACAACCGGTCATTCCCGGTGCCGCTGGTTTCGGCACCCAAACGCCGGCGGGCAGGGGCGGCGAAATCATCCGGGTAACCACTCTCAAAGATGGAGGGCCGGGTTCACTGCGTGCATGTGTCACGGCATCAGGTCCGCGAATCTGCGTTTTTGAAGTGTCGGGCACCATTCGGCTGAAGGGATTCCTTACCGTATCAAAACCGTTTGTAACGATCGCAGGGCAAACCGCACCTGCGCCGGGCATCATGCTCCGCGGGGCTCCGCTCGTGATTTCGGCGTCGGACGTGCTGGTGCAGCACCTGGCCGTAAGAGCCGGCGACGATCCTGGCGGACCGCCGGCGCATACGCGGGATGCGCTGAAGATCAACAAAAATAGCAGCAACGTTGTAATCGATCACTGTTCATTCAGTTGGGGACTGGACGAAAACATAGAGACCTTCAAAGAGTGGGACAACGTCACGATCTCAAATACCATTATTGCCGAGGCAATTGCCGACGCGCGAGAAGGGAAACGCGGCCACGCTTACGGGGCATTGATACACTCCACATCGGACAAGAGCAGAATCTCCTTTATTCGCAACCTGTTTGCTCACAACGATGCCCGCAACCCCAGGTCCAATGCGGCTGAGTTTGTATTTGTCAACAACGTTATCTACAACCCCGGGGATGCGGCAATCATGCTGTTCAACAATGGCGGCATAACCAGCGACAACAGCATCATCGGCAATGTGTTCATCGATGGAAGGAACACCAGCAAGAGTGCAATGCCAGTTCGACTTAACGGGGCGGGAGTAGGTGAAGGTGGTACGAACGAAATCCTGGCCGGCACCCGGTTGTATCTGGCCGACAACGTGGCTTCGAGCGCGACAGGCGATCCTTGGTCGATTGTCGATAATCAGTCACCTATCAAGCTGAGTTCGATACAATTGTTCAGTGCCCCTGCTTTGCCGGCCGGTTTGGAAGCGTTGTCTACGCAAGGCGACATTGTGCTGGATCATGTGCTGAAAAATGCAGGATCCCGTCCCGGGCAACGTAATAGTGTCGATGCCAGCGTCGTTTCTTCCGTTAAGGCAGGCACTGGCAAGATCCCCAATTGCGTTTCAGACGATGGCACGAGCCGCTGCGTGGATAACGCGGGTGGTTGGCCGACATTGGCCAAGAATTTACGGGAGCTCGATGTTCCGAACGATCCGAACGGCGACGATGACAATGACGGGTATACGAACGCGGAAGAATGGCTGCACGGAATGGCCGCCGAAGTCGAGGGACGGAGCACTTTCAATCAGCCCAGCCAGCCAGCGGCGGGACTGTCCCCTCCCAAGCCTCCGCGGCTGCAGGAATAGCCGCCGATCGCTATCCGGACTCTGCCGGGAACGCCTGAGCAGAGTCCGACGGTCGTTGAACCTGTTACAAATCGCGCCCGGACGGCAGGGAGGGATGAAGCGCGGCCTGTCGTATCAATTCGAAACATAAAAATCTGACCGCCATTACATTACACTTTCCTTTCCCGCTTACCCTGGTCGGATTCTAAAGGGGCCGAAAGCTTGCCACGCCTGACTTAATTGATACTTCTGCCGAGTGACGTCGATTCGTTGCAAACTTCCAAACCTGATCATTGCCGGCGTACACAAGGCTGGCAGTACTTCTTTGTATACGTACCTGTCGAAGCACCCGGAGATCTGCGGGTCTTTCACAAAGGAAATCAACCATTTCACTCCGTTGATTTACAACAGGGATATCCCTGAACTCGAGAAATACGCGAAGTTCTTCGAGCATTGTCACGGCGAACGATTCCGGATGGAGGCGAGTCCCAGCTATATTTATGGTAAAGCCGCAATAGCCCAAGCAATAAAGGAAGGACTGGAAGATCCGAGAATAATAATGATACTGCGAGACCCGGTTGACCGGCTTGTTTCGCTTTTCAATCGCGCTGTTTCCAATTCAGAACTACCGGCGGCTTTGTCCTTGCAGGAATACGTAACCATCTCCCGGCAGAAGCAGAACAGCATCGAAAGGGACGTGTACTCGACGGCAATACGTGAAGGAATATATATCGATTTCATTCGACCCTGGCAGGAAACGTTTGGCGACGATCTGAAAGTTGTATTTTTTGACGATTTGACAAATGATGCGCATGGCTTGACATCGAGTATCTGTGACTGGCTCAAACTGGATCCCGGCTGCTTCAGGCCCGGGGATTTTACTGTCGAGAACAGAACGTTGCATTACCGGCATAAAGCGTTGCATCGATACATACACGACTATTACCTGAGGAACGAGGCGTTTTGGAGAAAGCACCACGGGCTCAAACGGCGGCTTCGCCATGTGTATAATTTTATCAACGCCGGCAGAGCGAAGAGACGGCAGAAAGGCGATGAGGCGACGATTGAAAAACTGCATGAAATATTTGCGACGCCCAACCAGGCTCTCAGGGCATTTCTTGAGGCGAACAACTACAAATCGTTACCTGCCTGGCTCGAATAGCGTTCTCCGTGACCGGGGCGAGCGCTGAACGTCGTGATTCGTCACAAGTCAGCACGAGTTTGCATCATCTATCCGGCGGATCCGTTGGGAGTCATTCCCGGCGGCATCGACTCTTTCATCAAGGGCGTACTTCGCTGGGCGCCGGACGACCTTCAGATGAGTATCGTCGGGGTCACGACGGAGCCGGAAAACCGGCCACTTAAGCAGTGGACGAATGGCTCCATGGGGGATCGGACGTTCGATTTTTACCCCGCGGTCACGTTTGAAAAGTCGGAAAGGCAGGCAAAGCTGCCGTTGACTATGCGATATATCGCAGCGCTCGCCGGTGTCCGGAAGCATGTCTCGGCAGATGTGCTCGAGTTTCACCGTATTGAACCCTGCTTCGTATTCCTGAATGATCCTCGACCGAAAACGATTGTATTGCACCAGAATATGAGCGTAATCCGCGACAGCGGGTCCGATATACGATGGAAGTATTTTCCTGCCCTGTATTTTGCGCTCGAAAAGTACATATTACCTCGGGTGCAATCTGTCTTTTGTGTACGGGAGGATGCGGTCGAAAACTATAAGCTAAGTTTTCCTTCTCTTGCGCATCAATTCCATTTCACTCCGACCTGGTTCGATACGGAGGTTTTCCAGACGCCGACCGAGCGACAGCGTCGTGCAGCAAGGGAGCAGCTCTTCGCCGAGTTCGGATGGCCGGAGAGCAGTCGGATATTCGTGTGGGTCGGGAGGATGGACAGACAGAAGAACCCGCTGCTGCTCATCGAAGCATTCCATCTACTCTGTCAGTCGACGCCGGAGGCGTGCCTCTTGATGGTGGGAGACGGCATATTGAGAGGTCAGGTGGAAAAATGCATCAGGGCGTTCGGTCTGGAAAGCCGGATTGTTTTGTGCGGACTCAAGGCGGCCGCCGCGATCAGCAATTATCTGAAGGCGTCGGACGCCTTCGTGTTGCCGTCCGCATATGAAGGTATGCCAATCTGCGTGCTGGAGGCGCTCGGCAGCGGCTTGCCGGTAATGGCCACGGATGTGGGAGAGATATCCCGGGTTGTATTGCCTGGAGTCAATGGAGAACTGGTCGCTGTCC
>JBOHZD010000308.1:0-1503 GCA_050738315.1 Woeseiaceae bacterium | reverse complement strand
GCGCTGCATGATTCCCCGGCATCACTTCCGCTGGAGGTGGTCCTGCAACACCCTGGCGACGCAACAGGTCAGCCGCTTGCCGGTCTCGATATGCAGGAATTCATTCGGCCCATGGGCGTTCGCGTTCGGTCCGAGCAGCCCCGTGACCAGGAATTGCGCCTCCGGGAACTTTTCTCCGAGCATGCCCATGAAAGGAATACTGCCGCCGGTGCCCATGTACATCGAGGGTTGACCGAAATGGTCCTTCGATGCCTGCTGGATCGATGCTTCCAGCCAGCGGGCTACGGCGGGTGCGTTCCAGCCGCCCATCGTGGACTCCACGCGGAACCGGCTCGTGGCGAACGGCGGCGTATCGCCCTCCAGCGCTTCCTTCACCGCGCTGGCCGCTTTAGCCGGATCGGCGGTCGGCGGCAGGCGGAACGACAATTTCAGCGTCGTGCCCGGCAACAGCACATTACCCGCATTGACCAGCGCCGGCAGGCCGTCGGCGCCGGTTACGCTCAAGGTCGGGCGCCAGGTATTGTTCAGCAATAATTCCAGCGCGGCTTCTTCCGGCGACGACTCTTCCGCTACCCAGGGGAACCGGCGCCATACCGAATCGCCGAGGACATCGGCCGCGAGCCGTGCCTGCTGCTGTCTCTGTTCCGGCACGTCGGTATGCAGCGCGTCCAGCGTGATCTTGCCCGTTGCTTCGTCTTCGATGCGACTGAGCAACTGGCGCAGAATGCGAAAGCTCGACGGCACGATGCCGCTTGCGCTGCCGGAATGCACGCCCTCGCGCAGCACCTCGACGCTCAATGTGCCGACCAGGTTGCCGCGCAGCGATGTCGTGCACCAGAACTGGTCGTAGTTGCCGCACTCGGCATCGAGGCAAACCACCAGGCTGGGTGAGCCAATGCGATCGCCGAGCGCTTCGATGTAGTGCGGCAAGTCGAAACTGCCGCTCTCTTCGCAGCCTTCGATGATGACGACGCAACGTGCGTGCGGAATGCCCTGGTCCTGCAACGCGCGAATGGCTGTCAGCGATCCGAACACCGCATAGCCGTCGTCGGCGCCGCCGCGACCGTACAACTTGCCGTCCCTGATCACTGCTTTCCACGGAGTGAGGCCGTCCGCCCAGCCACTGAACTCCGGCTGCTTGTCGTAATGGCCATACAGCAGCACCACGTCATCCGAGTGACCCGGAATATCGATGAACAGCAGCGGCGTGCGGTTCTCGAGTCGCACGATCTCGATCTGCATGCCCTCGATCGGCTGGCTCCGGACCCATTGTTCGAGCAAGGTGACTGCCCGTTCCATGTAGCCATGTTCTTTCCAGGCCGGGTCGAAAGCCGGTGATTTGTTGGGAATTCCGATGTATTCGCGGAGCTTCGGAATGATCGAATCGTCCCAGGCGCCGTTGACGAACGCCGTCAGTTTCTTGGTATCCATTTGCTCAGTCGGTTTTGCGGGTGACAGGAGGCCGTTAGCCTGAATTAAATCGCACCGGAACGCAATTCGAGC
>JBOHZD010000307.1:0-4570 GCA_050738315.1 Woeseiaceae bacterium | reverse complement strand
TGCCAGGCCTTCGTTTTTTCGGCCGGCCTGCTGATGGCGTCGAGAATCGACTGCTGCGTTTCCGCCTGTTCGAGTACCGAGCTCAGCACACTCCGTTCGTAACCATGCGTGGACACCATGGTCTCGATGAATTGCCGCACTTCAGGCCGTTCCACATCGAGCGCGTGAGCGGCCTGGATACCGCACAGGGATTGCAGCAGCAACACGATGCCGACATTTGCGAACTTCATACTGTAAGGCGCCTTGGTGTCCTGCCCCACAAATAACGACCGAACAGGGGACTAGTGAGGCACAAACTTCCTGTGTGTGTGAATGGACATGAGAATACCGAATCCGGCCATCAGGGTCACCATGGACGTGCCGCCGAAACTGACCAGCGGCAACGGAATGCCGACGACCGGTACCAGCCCGGTCACCATGGCGGTATTCACGAAAACATAAACAAAGAATGTCAGGCTGATGCTGCCGGCCAACAGCCGCGAAAACGTATCGCGGGCATGCATTGCAATATAGAGCCCGCGGCCGATGATGAACAGGTAAATAGCCATCAGGCTCAGTGCGCCGAGCAGGCCGAGTTCCTCGCCAATCACCGCAAAGATGAAATCCGTATCGCGCTCGGGCAGGAATTCGAGCTGTGCCTGGCTGCCGTTCGTCCAGCCTTTGCCGAACAACCCGCCGGAACCGATCGCAATCTTCGATTGAATGATGTTGTAGCCGGCGCCGAGCGGATCGCTGGCCGGATTCAGCAACGTCAGAATCCGTTGTTGCTGGTAGTCGTGCATGAAGTGCCACAGCACCCAGGCGCCCGGGATCGACAGGGCGCCGAGCAGAAAAATCAACCGCATCGACAAGCCGGCAAGGAGGACGACCAGCATGCCTGCCGCGCCGATCAGGAGGGCCGTACCGAGGTCTGGTTGATTGGCGATCAGCACGGCCGGAAGCGCGATCAGGGCTGCGATGACCAGCAGCGGACCCGCCCTGGGCGGTAGTTGGCGGTCGTGCAGATACCCGGCCGCAGCCATCGGCACCGCGAGTTTCATGATTTCAGACGGTTGAAATCGAATGCCCAGATCGAGCCAGCGCTGTGCGCCCTGGCTGATGTCGCCGTGAAACAGCACCAGGATCAGCAGCGTCAACCCGGCAAGGTAAGCCCAGGGGGTCCAGCGGCGCAGCAGACCCGGTGGCACCTGCGCCGCAACCAGCAAGACTACGAGCGCGAGACCGAGGCGCACGCACTGACGCAGCCATAAGTCCAGGTTTTCGCCGACGGCGCTGTACAGTACGAACAACCCGAGGCTGCAAACCAGCAACAGGCCGCCGAGCAAGGGTCCGTCCACGTGGATGCGCCGCAGGAACCGTGCCATGTCACCGAGCGGCGCCGCTTTGCGTTCGAACAACTGCCGGGAATCGTCAAACCGCATCGTCGTCGCCAAGACCTAAGTATTCGTCCATCACCGCGCGTGCAATCGGCGCGGCAACGCTGCTGCCGCTGCTGCCGTTTTCCACCACCACCGCGACTGCGATCTGCGGTTCGTCCAGGGGCGCGAATGCGATGAACAATGCATGGTCACGCAGGCGCTCGGCGACTTCCTCCTTGTTGTATGTTTCTTGCTGGGAGACCGAGAAGACCTGCGCGGTGCCGCTCTTGCCGGCCATCGTGTAAGGCGCCCCCAGCCCGACAGCGCGTGCCGTCCCGACTTCGCTCTGCATCACGGCGTGCATGGCGGCGATGACGCTGTCCCAGTAGAACTCGTTGTCGATCCCGACCCGCGGCAGCGCCTGCGGCGCCACCAGCCGACGTTCGCCGGTGAGCGGATTTTCCGTCGCCGCGACAATATGCGGCTTGAAGCGCCGGCCGCGCATGGCAAGCGTCGCAGTGGCCTCGGCCAGCTGCAACGGCGTGACCAGCATGTATCCCTGGCCGATCGAGGCAATGACCGTTTCGCCGGGGAACCAGACCTGGTTGGCCCGGTCGCTGAAGTATTGTCGCTTCCACTCGCGGGAGGGCAGCAGACCCGCCTTCTCGCCCGGAATATCGATACCGGTGGCTTGCCCGAGACCGAACTGGTCCAGGTAGAAATGCATGCGGTCGATGCCGATCTCGCGGCTGATTTCGTAGAAATAGACATCGCAGGATCTTGCGATCGCATCGTGCAGATCGACCTCGCCGTGTCCCTCCTTCCGCCAGTCACGATAGCGGTGCGTGCTGCCGGGCAGTGTGTAGTAGCCGCGGCAGAAAGTCCGCCGCGTCAGGTTGGTGGCGCCCATTTCGAGCGCCGCCAGAGCGAGCATGGGCTTGATCGTCGAACCCGGCGGATAATTGCCGCGAACCGCGCGGTTGAACAGCGGCTGATTCCGGTCGAACTGCAAGGCATTGAATTCGCTCGTGCTCATACCGAGCGCAAACGCATTCGGGTCGAAGGACGGGGCGCTCACCAGTGCGAGGACTTCGCCGTTGGTTGGATCGATTGCAACCACGGACCCCCGCTGGCCGTCGAGCGCCTTCGTTGCCACGCGCTGTAAATCGAGGTCGAGGCTCAAGAAAAGATTGTTGCCCGGCTGCGGCGCTTCGCTTTCCAGGAGGGACTGCGAAATCTCTGTGGAATCCACGGGAATCTGCCGGCCCCGCGCGTTGGTGACGATCTGCCGATAGCCGGGTGCGCCGTGCAGATCGTCCTCGTAACGCACTTCGATGCCGGTCTTGCCGGTGTGCGATGTGCCGGCATAGTCGGCCGCGTCCAGGTGACTGAGGTCGCTGGCGCTCAGGGCCCCGACATAGCCGACGACATGTGCGGTCCATTGGCCATGCGGATAGTGCCGCACCAGTCTCGGCTTGAAATCCACACCCGGGAACCGCGGCCGCTGAATCGCAAAGTTCGAAATCTCCTGCTCGGTCAGGCGAAACCTGAGCGTCACCGGCTTGAATCGCGGACCGTGGGTGATGAGTTCCGTGAACTGTACAATATCCTCGTCCGCAATCAGTTTCATGGCGGCCAGGCGGCGCAGCGTGGCGTCAACGTTGGGTACCTGTTCCGGGATCAGCTCGAGCTGATAGGCGGGCAGATTTTCGGCCAGGATACGGCCCTTGCGGTCGTACACCAGGCCACGGTTCGGCGGCAGCGCTTCGATGCGGAAACGGTTGCCTTGTGACCTTTCGGCAAAGTGCTCATGGTCGACGATCTGCAATTGCACGAGGCGCGTGATGACCACGCCCAGGAAAATGACGGCAAAGACCGTCGCCAGCACCACGCGTCCGATGAACAGGCGCTGCTCGCGATGATGATCCTTGATGGGCGCAATCAGGCGCATGCGCTAACCACCCGACGTGGAACGGTAACGAACGCCGCTGAACAACAGGTCGATGACGGGCCACAGGACCGTGCCGGTCGCCACCGGACCCCAATAGGCGACCGCGGCCGTATAGATTCCGGCGATGCCATTGATCCAGAACAGGATGAATTGATAAACACCGAGCAGGGCGAACACCGTCACCGTCATCTGAGACAGTGGAAAGACTCGCAGCTGCAGGTGAAACTTGACCGTCACGTACGTAATAAAAGACAACGCCAGGGCGTGCTGCCCCAGCAGGGTACCGTGTGCCACGTCGAGGACGATGCCCGCGATCCACGCGGTGCCCACACTGTAGCTCCGGGGCAGCGTCATCGACCAATATATAAGGGTCAACGCGACCCAGTCCGGCCGGTACGGGCTCGCCCAGTCGGGCAGCGGCACAATCGCGAGCACCAATGCCATGACGATACAGAGCAGGACCGGCAGCCGCCGTGACGGGCTACTCATCGTCGGGCTCCGGGAGTTCTGCGGTGGGCAGGGCGGTGGTGTCGGCCGGCTCGGCATCGTCATCCCGTTCGCCCGGCCAGATCAGCATGATTTCGCGCACCTGGTTCAATGCAGCGGCGGGCCGGGCCGCTACATCGGCGAACGGGCCCTGCGGGATGCGGATGACCGAGGTGACGACGGCGACGGGATAACCGGGCGGAAACGCGCCGCCGAGACCCGACGTGACGAGGAGGTCGCCTTCATCAATATCGGCGTTGTTCGGCAGAAACGGCAGTTCCAGGCGGTCGAATTCTCCGGTGCCCACGGCGATCGTACGCAAGCCGTTGCGATTGACCTGCACCGGCAGCGCATGGTCGGGGTCGCTGATGAGGACCACCTGTGACGACAGGATGCCCGCTTCGATCACCTGCCCGACGGTCCCATCCGCGTCGATCATGGCCTGCCCGTCGAACACGCCGTCCTCGGTGCCCTTGTCGATGACCAGGACGTGGCGAAACGGATTGGCGCTGACCGACATGACTTCGGCCACCTGGACCTGGTCGCGCACCCGGCGCCTCGCTTCGAGCATGGCCCGGAGCCTGGAATTCTCGGACTCGAGCGCGGCGAAGCGCTGTAATCGCGCCTGGGTCAGCAGGCGTTCGGTATTGAGACGACTGTTTTCCAGCAGCAGGTCGTTGCGGCTGGCCGTGGTGTCCTGAATCCAGCGCCAGGCCGACACCGGGGCGTCAACGACGACACGCAGCGGGTAGACCGCGGCGCCGATCGCCTTGCG
>JBOHZD010000306.1:0-10029 GCA_050738315.1 Woeseiaceae bacterium | reverse complement strand
ATTCATGAACGGTTTGTTGGTCGCAGGCGACGTCCCGCTCGGACGGAAGGCTTTCCAGGAACGCCGTGAACCCATCCATGGGGGCTTCGGGCGAAACATCCATGTTTCGCACGATCCTGAAAAGCCCCTCCCCGATCCAGGCTCCGCTCCAATCTTCATTGGCGTAGCAGCGATCCGATCTTCTTTGGCAATCGTGAAGGATGCGGATCAGCGGCCGCGGTAGATGATGCGGCCCTTGCTCAGGTCGTAGGGCGTCAGTTCCACGGTGACGCTGTCGCCCGTGAGGATGCGAATGTAGTTCTTGCGCATTTTTCCAGAAATATGCGCAGTGACGACGTGGCCGTTTTCCAGCTCCACACGAAACGTCGTGTTCGGCAGGGTTTCGGTCACCACGCCTTCCATCTGAAGTGCTTCTTCTTTCGCCAAGTTATCCGGGTCTCTGGGCTATCAGGCGGCGAATTGTGCAGAAACGTTGGCCCTAATGCAATTCGCCGGCGGGGCTCAGTCAGCGACGAGATCCGGGGCCGCAAGCCACGTCTCCGGCCATCCGGAGAAACGGGACCGCGGCCGGCATGCGGTACGCAACAGGGTCTGGAACTCGGTTCGCGGCATGGTTGTCGCGCCGAGGCTCAGCAGGTGGGGAGTGACCAGTTGGCAGTCCAGGATGGGAAAACGATGCTGTTCGAGTTGCCGGCAAAGCGCGAGCATCGCCGTTTTGGACGCGTCCGTTACGCGACTGAACATCGATTCGCCAAAAAACGCCCGTCCAATGGCAAGGCCGTAGATGCCGCCGACCAATTGGCGCTCGAGCCACACTTCGACGGAATGCGCCCAGCCCTCGCGGTGAAGCTGGTTGTAGGCGCCGATCATCTCGGCGGTGATCCAGGTGCCATCGTGGGCATTCCTCTGTTCGCCACAGGCGGTGATGACGTGTTCGAAAGCTCGGTTGAAGGTGATTCGGAATGCCGATTTGCCGAGCGTACGCCGCAATCGCCGGGCGACGTGGAAGCATTCCGGCCGCAGCACGCAGCGGGGCTCCGGTGACCACCAGAGGATCGGCTGGCCAGCGTCGAACCATGGAAAAATGGCGTGCTCGTACGCATAGAGCAAACGTTCCGGAGAAAGGTCGCCGCCGGCTGCGAGCAGCCCGTTCGGGTGGGCCAGCGCCGACTGGAGCAGCGGAAACGCATCGGGCCGGTCTTCACGGCTGATCCACTTGATATGCGTTGTCACGTCGATCGCTTGGACGCGTCAGCAAGCGCCCCGTGTTCGCCTTCGCTGTTGGCGCGGTACGGACTGTGAGCATCGACCGCTTCCATGTAGCGCTCGACATGACGCCTTTCTTCGTTCAGATAATGTCCGACGGCCGTTAAAAACTCCGGTCGCGCGAGCCAGTGGGCGGACCAGGTCGTTACGGGTACGAAGCCGCGACTGACCTTGTGTTCGCCTTGCGTGCCCGGCTCGAACAGGCCCAGGCGCTTTGCGATGCAATAGTCGATACCCTGGTAGTAACAGGTTTCGAAATGCAGCGCATTGTAATGCGCATCGCTGCCCCAGTAGCGCCCGTACAGGGCATTTGCGCCGACATAGAACACCGCTGCGGCGACGGTCATGCGCCTCTTTTCCGCCAGTATGACCAGAATGTTCTGCGGCAGCCGTTTTGAGATCTCCACAAAGAAATCGCAATCGTAATAGGGCATCGATCCTCTTCGCAGAAAGGTATGACTGATCAACTGATAAACATCGGCCCAGATGGCGACGTCGGTCTGGTGTCCGTCCAACCAGCGAAATACGATGCCTTGCTCCCGGACGTGGCGCCGGTCGCGTCGCACTTTTTTGCGTTTTGCGGAACTGAACGATGCGAGAAAGTCGTCGAATGAACGGTAGTCCGAATTGTGCCAGTGAAATTGGCAGTCCTTGCGCAGTTTCAGGCCGGCGTTTTTGAGTGCGTCCAGTTCACTGACGTGCGGAAACAGGACGTGCAGCGAGGAATGGCCGGCTTCTTTCGCAAATTCCAGTGCCGATTCAAGGAGTGTCCGGGCGTGCTCGTCATTGTTCGCCGACAGGAGCCGCGGACTCGGTGCCGGCGTGAATGGCACCGCGGAGACGAGTTTGGGATAGTACCTGAGGCCTGCGCGCTGATAGGCCTCGGCCCAGGCCCAGTCGAAGACGAATTCACCCCAGGAATGCGATTTCTCATACAGGGGCATCGCCGCGATGGCTGTCCCGCCTGCGGCGCGCAGGATCATGTGTCGCGGTTTCCAGCCGGTTGCCCTGGAAACGCAACCGGTGGTCTCTGCGGTCAGCAGGAACTCGTGCTTGAGAAAAGGATAACGATCACCCGCAAGCCGGTTCCATTCGCCCGCATCGATGTCCGCCATGCTGTCAACGATTTCGACCTGCATCGAACCATCCCTGTCGTACTGTCAGGCGGCCGCATGCCTGGCGTTTTTGGCGGACTGCTCCGCTTCCAGATACTTCTCCGCATCGAGCGCCGCCATACAGCCCGCCCCGGCCGACGTAATCGCCTGCCGATAGACCTGGTCGGCGACATCGCCGGCGGCGAACACACCCGGTACGCTGGTGGCCGTCGCATTTCCAGTCAGACCTGCCTTGACGACAATGTATCCGTTCTGCATGTCGAGTTGCCCCTCGAACAGGCCGGTATTCGGGCTGTGGCCGATTGCGATAAAGATGCCGGAAACCGCGAGGTCGGTTGTTTTCGAAGGATCCAGGGTGCTGCGGACCCGTAAACCGGTGACACCGCCGTCGTCGCCCAGCACCTGATCGACCACGTGATCCCAGAGCAGGTCCACATTCCCATGATCGGCTTTCTGAAACAGCCGGTTCTGCAGGATTTTTTCCGCCCGCAACGCGTCCCGGCGGTGTACGAGGGTGACCCTGGCTGCAATATTGCTGAGATAGAGCGCCTCTTCGACCGCGGTATTGCCGCCACCGACAACGGCAACGTCCTGGCCGCGGAAGAAAAAGCCGTCGCAGGTCGCGCAGGCCGACACACCGCGGCCCTTGTAGGCCTCTTCGGAAGGCAGGCCGAGATACATGGCCGTAGCGCCGGTCGCAATAATGAGAGCGTCGCAGGTATACCTGCCGTAGTCGCCCGTCAGTACGAATGGCCGCACAGAGAAATCCGCTTTCTGAATGTGGTCGTTGACGATTTCAGTGCCGAATCGCCCTGCGTGCTGCAGCATGCGTTGCATCAACTCGGGCCCCTGCAGGCCCTCGACATCGCCTGGCCAGTTGTCGACGTCGGTGGTGGTCATCAACTGGCCACCCTGCTCGATCCCGCTTACGAGGACCGGCTTCAGGTTCGCGCGGGCCGCATAGACCGCTGCAGCATAGCCTGCCGGTCCGGAACCCAGGATCAGGACCCGGCAATGCCTGGAATTGCTCATGTATACTTCGCCTTCGATTTTGCCCAGCCAGATCGTTCGATATGCGACCGAGGTCAAGGCGAATCAAGAGCCCGCAGAGTCGGGTCGCGTTTGGGCAATAGTAGGCAAAAGAGCGGGCGCGGGCAAAACGCCGCCGCTGACACGGGCAGGCTCGTGTCGGTTGGCGGCACTGCCGCTCGGCGTGCCGCGGCCGCCTTCGGATTTGGGAGATGAGTGCCCCATTGCATCTTAAAATCAGCATATTAGAGATATAATCTACCAACTCACCTTAATATGGCCAGAGCACAGAATTCAGTCCGATCCCAATCGCGCCTCTCGCAGCAGGTCGTCCGTACGCTACGCGAGGGTGCTTTGTGGGTGTTCGGTGCGCTGGCGCTGATCCTGTGGGTGGCGCTCTTTTCCTACGATCCGGCCGATCCCGGATTCTCCCAGGCGAGCGGCACCGGCGAGATACACAACAGTGTCGGTCGCGTCGGTGCGTTGATCGCCGATCTGTTGTTCAATTTCTTCGGCCGTCCGGCGTACCTGTTCACGATCATGGTGTTCTATTTCGGCTGGATGATTTTTCGTGAACAGAAGACACAGCAGACGCTGACCAAGGCCGATTTCGCCTTGCGCTTCGGCGGCTTCGTCGCGATGCTGGTTACGAGCTGCGCTTTGTCGACCCTGCATTTTTCACCCGCCGGGTTTCGCGAAACCGCGGGCGGCATCATCGGGCAGATCGTCGGTCTCGGCATGCAATCGGTCATGAAGCTGCTGGGAGCGAGCACTTTGCTGTTTTTCCTGTGGCTGGCGTCCGTGTCCTTGTTTCTGGGAGTTTCCTGGCTCGGCATCATGGACCGCGTCGGCCGCTGCAGTCTTACCCTGTGGGACGCCGCCGGGGTCAAGTTCGGGGAATGGCGCGACCGCGCCGAGGGCCGGCGGCAGCAGGCGGCGCGCCAGGACGTCTTCGAGGCTGAGAAAAAGCGCACGGCAGGTCGCACGCCGCCGCGCATCGAGCCCGTTCTGGCGACCCTCGAACCGAGCGTGCGCGCGGAAAAGGAACGGCAGGTGCCGTTGTTCGAACCTCCGGCCGCCGGAGAACTGCCGCCCTTGTCACTGCTGGACAGTCCCCCGCCACAACGCAAAGGTTATTCCGAGGAGTCTCTCGACGCCATGTCCCGGGTGGTGGAATTGAAGCTCAAGGATTTCGGCATCGACGTCGAGGTTGTCTCCGTGTCGCCGGGACCGATCATCACCCGCTTCGAGCTGGATCCGGCGCCGGGGGTCAAGGTCAGCCAGATTTCAAACCTGGCCAAGGACCTGGCACGATCTCTGTCGGTGGTCAGCGTGCGGGTCGTCGAGGTCATTCCCGGGAAATCCTTTGTCGGTCTCGAGATTCCGAACGAGAACCGGGATCTCGTCACACTGGGCGAAATCCTCAAGTCGAAGGCCTACGACGAGCTCGCATCGCCCCTCACCCTGGCGCTCGGCAAGGACATCGGCGGCAACTCGGTCGTTGCAGACCTGTCACGTATGCCGCACCTGCTGATCGCCGGCACGACCGGCTCCGGTAAATCGGTCGCCATCAACGCAATGGTCTTGAGCCTGTTGTACAAGGCGAAGCCCGAGCACGTGCGCCTGATCATGGTCGATCCGAAAATGCTCGAATTGTCCGTATACGAGGGCATCCCGCATCTGTTGACGCCCGTCGTGACCGACATGAAGGAAGCGGCCAATGCCCTGCGCTGGTGTGTGGGTGAAATGGACCGCCGCTACCGTCTGATGGCGTCGCTCGGCGTGCGTAATATCGGCGGCTACAACCGCAAGGTCAAGGACGCGATCGAAGATGGCAACCCGATACCCGATCCGACCTTCACGCCACCGCCGTTCGACGACGAGGACCGGTCTTTCAAACATCCGACGCTGACGCCTTTGCCGTTCATCGTCGTGATCATCGACGAGCTGGCCGACATGATGATGCTGGTCGGCAAAAAGGTGGAGGAGCTGATCGCGCGGCTGGCGCAGAAAGCGCGTGCGTCCGGGATACATATGCTGCTGGCAACGCAACGCCCGTCCGTGGACGTCATCACCGGCCTCATCAAGGCCAACATTCCTTGCCGCATCGCGTTCCAGGTATCGGCAAAGGTGGATTCCAGGACCATTCTCGATCAAATGGGCGCCGAAAATCTGCTGGGACACGGCGACATGTTGTATCTGCCGCCGGGGACTTCGCTACCCACCCGCGTGCACGGCGCATTCGTGGCCGACCACGAAGTTCATGCGGTCGTCAGAAACCTGAAGAAAAGCGGGTCACCGCGCTACATCCAGGAAATTCTGGACGTGCCGTCGAGTCTAACCCCCGGGCTGGTTGGAATCGACACCTTGCCCGGCGACCTGGCCGATGCGGAGCAGGATCCCTTGTACGACCAGGCGGTCCAGATTGTCGTCGAGACACGAAAAGCGTCTATTTCCGGAGTGCAACGCCGGCTGAAGATCGGATACAACCGTGCGGCCCGGATGGTCGAGTCCATGGAGCAGGCCGGGCTGGTCGGCCCGTTGCAGTCGAACGGATCGCGGGAAATACTGGTGCCGCCTGTGGCGAAGGACTAGTGCAAGGTATGGAAACTGATCAATTCACCCATTCCGGCAGGAACCTGTGCCGGTGGTTGCTGTACGGCATTTTGTCGGCGTTCACCGGCATTGGCGCCGCATCCGCTGCCACAACCGACGCGCGCGGCCGGGAACTCTTACAGCAGTTCGTCGAGGATGTGCGTTCCATGAGTGGACGATTCGAGCAGTCGCTGGTTGACGCCAACGACGAAATTACCGAGTCGTCGAGCGGCACGTTCGAGATCCTGCGGCCGGGGCGTTTTCGCTGGTCGTATGCCGAGCCGTACGAACAGCTCCTCGTTGCGGACGGCAACAACGTGTGGAGTTACGACGTGGACCTGGCACAGGTCACGGTGAAGGCGCAGGCCGAGGTGCTCGGGAGCACGCCGGCCTCATTGCTCGGCGGATCGGACCGCGTCCTGGACGATTTCGACGTGGTCGGCAGCGATGACGATCGGGGTACCGTCTGGGTGCGATTGAAGCCTCACGATGCCGAAAGCGGTTTCACCATGGTGCAACTCGGCTTTACGGACGGTGTCCTGAGCCGGATGATGTTGTCGGACAATCTCGAGCGGACGACGCTCGTCGCGCTTTTCGATGTGCAATTGAATGGTGAAATCGATCCGGCGCGGTTCCGGTTTACCCCGCCTGCCGATGTCGACGTGGTCGGAACACCGATCGACGCAGCGAAAAAGTAGATGCTGCCGCTGCGATATACGAAGCGCTGGCAATTCGTCGGCATTGCCATTTTGCTCACTGTCCTGGTGTTCGCCCTGACCCCACCCGTGTGGTTGCGGCTGGACATGCGCGATGTGATGCTGGCGTCGGACAAATCGATGCATGGCGTGACGTTTACATTCATGACCGTGTGGTTTTGCGGGCAATATGCGCGCCGAAGCTACTGGCGCGTTGCCGCCGGGATGTTGCTGTTCGGCGTTTTCATCGAAATATGTCAGCGCATGCTGGAGTATCGCAGTGCCGAATCGCTCGATCTGGTGGCGGATTCGGTCGGCATCGCGATCGGGCTGGCGATCGCGGTGGCCGGAGCGGGCGGCTGGAGTCTGCGTCTCGAACAATGGCTGCTTGCCCGCCGCTAGTGTACGGGGTGCACTAGTCTGCGATATCGGCCAGGGGAGCCGGCGACGACGACGATCCTCGGGCGAGAGACTGCATTGAGCGACCTGTTTGCAAATGAAAACAAGGGCGAATCGGACGCCGCGCCGAATCGACCGCTCGCGGATCGCATGCGGCCGGAGACTCTGCGCGGCTTCTTCGGGCAACGGCATCTGCTGAGCGAGGGCATGCCGCTGCGCGAAACGATCGAGCAGGGACGAGCTCACTCGATGATTTTCTGGGGGCCACCCGGCACCGGCAAAACGACCCTTGCACGCATCATCGCCGGTTCGACCGATTCGCATTTCATCGCATTGTCGGCGGTCATGGCCGGCGTCAAAGACATACGCGCGGCTGTTACGGAGGCTTCGCAATATCGCAAGCTGCACGGCCGCGCGACAATCCTGTTTCTCGATGAGGTGCATCGCTTCAACAAATCGCAACAGGACGCGTTCCTGCCGTTTGTCGAAGATGGCACGCTGACGTTTATCGGTGCGACCACCGAGAATCCTTCGTTCGAGCTGAATAATGCGCTGCTGTCCCGTGCCCGAATCTATGTACTGAAACCACTGGACGACGCGGCGCTGGCGGAAATTCTGCGGCGTGCCCTCGAAGACGAAACGTTCGGCGCGCGAGCCGTGCGTGCGGAGGATGATGCGCTGCACTTGATTGTCGGCGTCGCAGACGGCGATGCAAGGCGCGCGCTGAACTTGCTCGAACTGGCGGCGGAACTCGCGCCCGATATCGGCGGCTCGCGAACGATCAATCGGGCCGTCACGCAAGAGGTGGTACGAGGAGGGCATCGCCGTTTCGATAAGCAAGGCGAGTATTTCTACGACCAGATTTCGGCGTTGCACAAGTCGGTGCGAGGCTCGGACCCGGACGCGTCGCTTTACTGGCTCATGCGCATGCTGGATGGCGGCTGCGATCCGCTTTATATAGCCCGCCGCATGGTGCGGGTTGCATCCGAAGACATCGGGAATGCGGACCCGCGCGCGTTACGCCTCGCACTGGACGCGTGGGAGGTGGTCGAGCGGCTGGGCAGTCCGGAGGGCGAACTGGCCCTTGCCCAAGCCGTGATCTTTCTGGCTTGCGCCGCCAAGAGCAACGCGGTGTATATGGCGGCCGGGGCAGCACAGGACGATGTAAAGGAATATGGTTCGCTCGACGTGCCTTTGCGGCTGCGTAATGCGCCGACGGGACTGATGAAGGAACTGGACTACGGCCGGGGCTATCGATACGTACACGACGAGGAAGACGCCATTGCAGCCGGCGAAAAATACTTTCCCGACGACATGCCGGAGCGCAGGTATTATCATCCGGTGCCCAGAGGGCTGGAAGTTCAGATCAGGGAAAAACTGGAACAGCTCGCGGAAAGAAATCGCGCATCCAGGTCGGACCACAAGAAATCCAAAGACAGCGGCCAATGATCGACCCGAAATTACTGAGACAGTCAACACACGATATCGCGGATAACCTCGCAAGAAGAGGTTTCAGCTTCGATGTTGCCGGTTACCTGGCACTGGAGGAACGACGCAAGCAACTGCAGGTCGACACGGAACGTCTGCGCAGCGAGAAGAACAGCAACGCGAAATCAATCGGTCAGGCAAAGGCCAGGGGCGAGGACGTCGAACCGCTGCTCGCCGCGGTGAAGGACCTGGACGAACGACTCGACCGAACCGCAGACGACCTGCGGGCCGCACAGGACGCGCTGCGTGCGATCGAGCTCGGGTTGCCGAACCTGCTGCAGCGTGACGTACCGGACGGCAGCGACGAAACGGGCAATGTGGAAATCCGACGCTGGGGCGAGCCGCCCGCCTTCGACTTCAGCGCGCGGGACCACGTGGACCTGGGGGCGGCTCTCGGCCAGCTCGATTTCGACGCGGCCAGCCGCATTTCAGGGTCCCGTTATTCCGTTCTGCGCGGCGACCTCGCACGACTGCACCGCGCGCTCATTCAGTACATGCTGAACGTCCATACGGCGGAGCATGGTTACGAGGAAACCTACGTCCCCTATCTCGTACAGGCGGACGCGCTGGTCGGTACGGGCCAGCTTCCGAAGTTCGAACAGGACCTTTTCAGGACCGAAGGCGATACGGCTTCTTACCTGATTCCGACCGCGGAAGTGCCCCTGACGAACCTGTTGCGCGACAGCATCGTCGGGCCGGAAACATTGCCACGCCGCTGCGTGGCGCATACGCCGTGCTTTCGATCCGAGGCGGGTTCGTACGGTAAAGACACGCGCGGCATGTTACGGCAGCATCAGTTCGAAAAAGTGGAGCTCGTGCAGTTCGTAACGCCGGCCGAATCGGAAAACGCACTGGAGCAATTGACCGGGCATGCCGAGGTGATTCTCAGGCGACTGCAATTACCGTATCGCGTCGTTCTGCTGTGCTCCGGCGACACCGGTTTTGCCGCTGCCAGGACCTACGATCTCGAAGTATGGCTGCCGGGGCAGCAAGCCTACCGGGAAATATCGTCCTGCAGTAATTGCACGGACTTTCAGGCACGGCGGATGCAGGCACGCTGGCGCAATCCGGAAACTGGCCGGCCCGAGTTACTGCACACCCTCAACGGCTCCGGCGTCGCCGCAGGGCGCGCCCTGATCGCGGTGATGGAAAACTACCAGTGTGAAGACGGCAGCATCAAGGTGCCGGAGGTGCTGGCACCTTACATGGGCGGCTTGGAACTGCTGTCGTCTGTCCGGACGTGACCGGGTCGCCCGCATGGCGGCTCCTACAGGGGGAGTAGAAACCGGCGCACAGTGATGTCTGCCTCTGTAGATCCTATGTATATATAAAGGGCTGCTTGCCAATCCTCTAGAATTCAAATTTTGTGAGAGACGAACCCGGAGGATAGTGAAATGCAAGCAACCCAGGCACGAGGATACGAGTCAGGAACGGTTTTGTAC
>JBOHZD010000305.1:0-2097 GCA_050738315.1 Woeseiaceae bacterium | reverse complement strand
GCGATCCCGCGATACTCGGGCAGACGATTCGCGTGAACGGCGCGCCGACGACGATCGTTGGCGTCATGCCGGCGGGCTTCCGCTTTCCCGTCAACCAGAACGTATGGCTGCCCATGCAGATCGACCTGACGACGTTCGAGCGCGGCGACGGCTTTACGGTACAGGCATTCGGCCGGCTGAGGTCCGGCGTGACTCTGGACCAGGCGCGTGCTGAATTCGCGAGCATCGCCGCGGCATTGGCGGACCGCTACGAGACAAACGAAAACGTCACGACGTCGATCAAGCCGTACCAGCACGAATTCATTTCCACGCAGGCACGTACCATCGTATCCGCCATGTTTGTGTCCGTATTGTTCGTGCTGCTCATCGCCTGCGCGAACGTCGCGAACCTCATTCTCGCGCGCACGTCGGCGAAACGGAAAGAGATAGCCGTGCGCGCGGCCTTGGGCGCAAGCCGCTGGCGCATCCTGGTGCACGTGCTTACCGAAAGCATAGCCCTGGCATCGGCCGGCGCGGTGATCGCGTACTACCTTGCCGACTTCGGCCTGGAGATGACGAATCGGGCCATTGTTCTGGCAGACAGGGAGAGACCGTTCTGGATCGATTTGAGCATTGACTGGAAGGTGCTCGCATTCGGTGCCTGCGCTGCCGTTGCTGCCGGCGTCATTGCCGGCTTGGTGCCTGCGCTGAGCGCAACGCGGACGGACGTGAACGAGTATCTCAAGGAAGGCGCGAAAGGCAGCGGTGAGTCGGCCTCCCGATTGAGCCGCACGCTCGTTACCGCGGAAATCGCACTCTCCTGCATCCTGCTCGTGTGCTCGGGCCTGATGATTCGCAGCGTCGTGAACCTGAATGCGCAACCGCTCGGCATCGACACGGCGAACCTGCTGACCGGACGCATCGGGTTGCCGGGAACACAGTACCCGGACATCGCATCGAGGCTCCGCTTCTTTGACCGACTCGTGGAACGCCTCCAGGCAGATCCCCAAGTGCTGGGTGCCACCGCGGCCTGGTCGTATCCCGGGATTGACGGCTGGCTCAGGCCTTACCGCACGCGCCGGATGGAAGTGCCGGAATCCGGCCACCTTCCCTGGACCAATTACGCGGGTGTCATGAACAACTACGCCGATATGCTCGGCATCGAACTCGTGCGTGGGCGCTGGTTCGACTCGCGCGATCGTGCCGACAGCGAGCCGGTTGCCGTAGTTGACCAGGGGTTCGCCCGGGAAGTTTTTCCGCCGCATATCGATCCGATCGGTCAGCAAATCATGATCGGGGCGCCGGATGACGAGACTGCGCGCTGGCGCACCATCATCGGCGTAAGCGAAGAACTGTTGCTGGACCAGCTCGACGATCCGCATCACCCGGCCACGTTCGTGCCTCTGGCGCAGGCTCCGAGCGGCCTGCTCACCGTCGCTGTGCGAACGCGCGGCGAGCCACTCGCGTTTTCACAAACGCTGCACGAAACGGTGTTCGAGATCGACCGTGACATTCCCGTTTATGCGATCCGCACGCTGGACAACCGGATCTGGGCGGGCAACTTCACGTCGCAACTCGTCTCCGTGTTGTTCGGCATCTTCGCGATCATTGCCGTCGTTCTTGCGGCGGCGGGCATCTACGGTGTGCTCGCGTACTCCGTCAGCCGGCGCACGCGTGAGATCGGCGTGCGCCGCGCGCTCGGCGCTGTCGACGGACGCATTCTCAACATGGTGCTGCGACAGGCCGTGTTGCAATTCGGCGTCGGTCTCGGCATCGGACTTCTTTGCGCGGTCGGTTTCGCACGATTGCTCTCCAGCATGCTGCGCGGCGTTTCGGCATTCGATCCCTTCACGCTGACGACCGTTGCGCTGACGTTATTCGCGGTGGCGTTCGTTGCAGCGCTGCTGCCGGCGTTGCGCGCCATGCGCGTTCATCCGATGGAAGCGCTTCGTCATGAGTGACCTGACGGAGAAACCGCTTGGATAAGTCATTAAAGGACATCCGCTACGGCGCGCGCGTTCTGATCCGGCGTCCCGGTTTCGCATTGGGCGTCATTTTCATTCTTGCGCTGGGCATCGGCACCGCGACTGCGACTTTCAGTGTCATCAACAGTGTGAT
>JBOHZD010000304.1:0-26903 GCA_050738315.1 Woeseiaceae bacterium | reverse complement strand
GGCAGGAGCGGGTCGCAATGCGCATCAGCGTGTCGTCCTGGGCGACCACGGATGAAGATGTGGAACTGAGCCTCGATGCCATGATCCGCGTGGCACGCCACACAAAATGACTTTACCGTATCACGTTGATTTCCGACATGTTGCCGGCACGGCTACAGCATAAGGCACAGGCGCTCTGCGACGTTTGCCGGCTGTTCGGCGAGCGTCAGTGGTGCCTCGCAACCGGCGGCAACTTCTCCGTTCGCGTCGATGCATCGCATTGCCTGATCACGCAGTCCGGCACGGACAAATCGCAACTGACCGTTGACGACCTGATGATCTGCGATTTCGACGGCATTCCCGCCGATGCAGGCCTGAAGCCCTCGGCCGAAACCCCGCTGCATACCTGTCTCTACAAGCTCGATGACCGCATCGGGGCGGTACTCCATACTCATTCGGTCGCGTCGACCATGATTTCACGCACCCAGAAAGCCGACCTGGTGCTCCGCGGCTACGAGATGCAGAAAGCGATTGCCGGTATTACCTCGCACGAACAGCAACTCATCATCGCGATACTGGAAAACAGCCAGAATATGGCCAGGCTCATCGAAGCCCTGCGCCAGCGTTTCGCGCTCGGGCACCTGACGGCTTGCGGTTTCCTGGTGAAAGGTCATGGCCTGTACGCCTGGGGCGTGGACCTCGCGGAAGCCAGGCGCCATGTCGAGGGCCTGGAATTCCTGCTGACCTGTGCCTGGCAGGAGCAACTATTGCGAAGATGAACGGTATCGAAGCGATCGTCACCGACATCGAGGGCACCACCAGTTCGATCGATTTCGTGCACAAGGTGTTGTTCCCTTACGCCGCCAAGGCCCTGCCGAAATTTATTCGAAGCCATGCGACCGATCCGGAAGTTGCACCGCTCCTGGACGATGTGCGGAAAGAAGCAGGTGAGCCGGACGCAGACTCTGCGCGGCTGTCGCAGATCCTCAGGCAATGGATCACCGAGGACAGGAAGTCGACGGCGCTGAAAGCGCTGCAGGGGCTCGTCTGGGAGGCCGGGTACGAAAACGGCGATTTCAGGGGACACGTGTATGACGACACGGCGCCGAACTTGCGCAAATGGGCGGCCCGCGGCATCGCGCTTTACGTTTATTCCAGCGGCTCGGTCAAGGCGCAGGAATTGTTGTTCGGGCACAGCGATGCCGGAGACCTGCGGCCGCTGTTCAGTGGTTATTTCGACACGCGCGTGGGCCCCAAACGCGACGTCGCGTCGTACAGAACGATCATCGAGCGAATTGGTGTGCCCGCCCGGGCGATTCTGTTCCTGTCGGACGTTTCCGGGGAACTCGACGCCGCCGCTGCCGCCGGCATGAAGACGATGCATCTCGTGCGCGAGGGCACCGCACGGCCCGGCCGGCATCCGGTTGCGCATGATTTCAACGAAGTCTTGATCTAGACTTGGTTCATGAGCCGTTTAGCCGTTTATGCAGTGGCAGAACCCCGGCGTCCGCTGGTCGAGACGACGCGATTCGAGCGTATCGCCGAAGAACTCGGTCGCGCAGGCATACGATTCGAACGCTGGCGTGCGAGGCAGGAACTCCCGGAGGGCGCCGACAGCGACGCGATCACGGCCGCCTACCGCCCGGAGATCGACCGGCTCATCGCCGAGCGCGGCTACCAGACTTTCGATGTGGTCAGCATGAACCCCAACCATCCGGACAAGGATGCTTTACGACAAAAGTTTCTGGCGGAACATACGCACAGTGAGGACGAAGTCCGGTTTTTCGTGCGCGGCCAGGGGTTGTTCGTCATTCATGTCGGCGGCCAGGTTTTTTCCATGCTTTGTGAACAGGACGACCTGATCTCCGTGCCCGCAAACACACGGCACTGGTTCGATATGGGACCGAATCCGCGCTTCACGGCCATACGCCTGTTCAATAATCCCGAAGGCTGGGTTGCGAGCTTTACCGGCGACAAGATCGCCGACCGGTTTCCATTGCTCGCGAATTGAAGGCAGGCATTCCCCCCGCCTCATTCAATAGAATTTCTCGGTGAGACCTTCTATGGGCGGGTTCCATGATGCTGCGCCCGGCAGCCGCCTGCCCCAGACTTCCCCTCGATAGCCCGGCAGCAAATGCTTCGTCACCAGTCGTTGCACCAGGTTGATCCTGGGCAGCAACGCATGCAAGCCGCCGACGTCGACCAGCAGTTTGTCACGGAGTTCGAGGAAGGCCAGATCGTCTTCCGTCACGCATACGAGTTTTGTTGCCGGCAAAAACGGAGGTATTGCAGCGGCGAGCGGAATCATGCCGTCACCGGTACGCAATGAATCCGGATTTCCGGCGCTCAGTTCGTTCACAAACTGATTGTCCCCGATGACGAACCTGGGTCCGCGCCGGTCGCGGTCGACCGTCACCTGAAGCCGCGTCTTTTGACCAACGCCGGCAATGGCCAGCCAGTCCGCGCGCGTAACCGAAGAGCGGGTCGTTGTGAAACCCGTGATCGATTGCCTGTGTTGCCGCGCCCATGCGAGCATGTTACCGAGGATCTCCCCGGCCTTCGTGCGCCGGTCTCCTGCTCGGGTCGACACAGAATAAAGCCGCACGAATTCCGCAAGGCTCTCGAGCACACTGGTCTGCATATTCGCCGGATCGAAGATATCCACGCCGTGGCCGGCGCTGTCGACCGTCGCGCCCGCGTAGCTCGGGAACATCTGGTACAGAGCCGGTGTCACGCGGGCGGTTTCGCGTTCGCGCTCTTTCGGCTCGCTGCCCGTGAGCAGGCTCATGCCGGTTGCTATTTTTACGATGGCCTCGACCGAGCCAAGATACGGCGTGCCGAGGGTCACGACCTTTCCCGCATTCGCGCCGTGCCCGAATTGCGCGAGGTATTCGCAGATCACGAGCCCGCCCATCGAATGCCCGACAAGGTCCACCTGCAGCTTGCCAGCATCCGCGTAATGCTTCAGCAATCGCGTTCGGGCTATGACCTCATCGGCAAAGGCTTTGAGCCGGATGGCAGTCTGGCGAATATCCATGCGCCAGTCGTACGGAAATGCGTAAACAGGCGTTGGCTGATCGGCCTGCGCGGACAGCTCATGCCGCAGCGCCTTGATGAGATCTTCATAAGTCGCGAAGATCTGCCCGGGCAGCACCCGTGCCGGCTCTATGGCGTCATATCGGAAGTCGTCGGGATGCAGCGCAACGCGCTCGTATTCCTTGTGGAATACCATCGACCAGATTTCATCGGCATTGAGCGGATAATGGTCGACCAGGCTGGTGCCTGTAATCCCGGGGATGACGATAACCGGATTCTGCAATGGCATTCTGTGCTCCGACAGGCCGCACATTGCACAGGTCGGCGGGCTTTTGCAACGCCGTCGCCGGCCACGGACACTGGCCGATCCGGAAGCTCAACCTCGCTAACCGAGCACGAGCTTGCCGTCCTCATTCATGTCGAGCGTCTTGTCCGCGCAAAAGTCGGAATAGACTTCCGGGACCGCCAACACCGTGCGACCCTCGAAATCGTAGGTGGTGTCGTCCGGCGCCGGCGGTTCCAGGGCCAGTGAAAGGTTCGAGTCCTGGCCGCGGACGATTCGCAAACATCGGTTGTCGTCCTCGGAATCCGCTGCTTTGGTGATGGCCTTGTCGAATTGCTTCAGTACTTTGTCGGTTACAGTCAACATGGTTGCCTCCTTCGGCTTGTCGTGAAATGTCGTCGCGTGGTTTGGCGACGACTATTGAGACGTCCGCTCAATGAACGAATCGTCGAGGTGCGTGAAACCCGGGTCATGCCGCGCGCCTTGGCGTCTTCTTTTGCGAACCCTGCTTCTTCTTGTACTGTGCTTCGATCAGCGCTTCGTGCAAAACGGTAGCGGCCTTGTCGAAATCCTCTTCTGCAAGAATGAACAGGATATCGACATTGCGAATCAACTGGTGAACCCCCAGAATGTCGACGCCCGCGCGCGCAAGAGCTCCGGACGCAAGCGCAGTCAGGCCGCTGACGTTGAGATCGCTGCCGATCGCGGAGACGATTGCCACCTTCTGCACCGCGATGGCCGCCGACTCGAACGCTTCCTGCAGATCGTTGGTCGCCCATTTGATGGCTTGCAATGAGCCGGCGAGATAGTGCACGATCGTGTTGGCGTTCGATGCTTTCGTAATCACCCGAACCTGGTGGCGCTTCAGCGTCTCCAGAATTGCAGCGTCGTAACCTTTGACGCCCACCATGTCCTGCTCGAAGAATTCGAGCGCAAAGACGCTGCGCATACCGGTGATAATTTCCGTTTGCGGCTCGCTGGACACATAGTCGCCACGGATCTCCGAACCCGTGTCCTCCGGCTCGAAGGTATTCTTGATGCGGAGAGGTATATTTGCCTGGCGCAGGCACTTGGCGGCGCCGGGATGTATCGCTTCCATTCCCATGTTGGACAGTTGGTCGGCCACATCGTAGTTGGTGCGGTTTATTTTTCGGACGCGATCCTTGCCGATGAGTAGCGGGTCGCCGCTGGAGAGATGAAACTCCTTGTGAATGATGGCCTCGCGCGCCTGCGTCAGCACGGCGATTCGGGAGAACGTAACCTCGCTGTAGCCGCGGCCATACTTCTGCATGATGCCCCCGTCGCAATGCGCGTAACCGGTTACGATCGGCAGCGACCGGCGCAGATCCAGGCCAGGAAGGACACTCATGATCTTGTCGTCGAGCGTCCGGTACGCGATGTTCCGCCAACCGGTTAAATCGACAAACATGCCATTGACGCCCTGCTGTTGCAGCAGCAGGCTCGTATTGAATGCGCTGTGCGCTTCGCCCAGTGCCGCGAGCATTTCCCGCACGGTGTTGAGGTGTTCGTTCAGGTTGAAATGCCCGTAGGAGCAGAGCCGGTGCAAGTCGAGCAGGCAACTTCTGACCCCTTCGACGCGCTCCCTGACGAACTGGTCCGCCGTGCGCCGGTCCGCGATGTCGTCGAAAATCCCGGCGTTGATCTGCCGCATGTCGCTGCCGACTTCACTGATCGCGTCACCCCAGGCCCACTCGGACTCGGAATCGGCAAACAGCGCGTGCACGCCCGGTTCGCCGGTTTTCCGGCCCTCGAGCAACTTGTCGGTCATGCCTGCATACGCAGATACGACGAAGATCCTGTTGTAAAAGTCCTCGGCGCCGCGTCCGCCGATCAGGATGTTATCGAGCACCGATTGCGTATCGGACATCGACGTGCCGCCGATCTTTTCGACGGTGTGCCCGCTATCGAAGCCGTCCCCGGTCACGACATTGCACCGTTCACGCGGCACTCGCCAAATAACCGGCCCGGTGCCGGGACAATCGGGGTAGCTCTGCTTCGTGCGGCGATGAAATCCGGACGCGGGTTCGCGGGGCCGAAAGGTGCCTCGAGCGCATTCGACAGGGCGTTGTAGACGAAAAACGCGTTGCTGCGCGGGAACGGCGTGATATTGCTCGCCGAGCCGTGCATGATGTTGCAGTCGAACACGATCACCGTTCCGGCTGGACCTGTGGGCGCGTGAATGCCTCCGTCCGTTGCCAGGAAAGTCAGCGATGCGCCGTCCGGCACGCCATATTCCTGCTTGCGAAGCGACTGCCGGTAATGTTCGTCAGGCGTCTCACCCACGCAGGCAATGAAGTACCGGTGCGAGCCCGGCATCACCATCAAGGGCCCGTTGTACGGAGTGTTCTCCGTCAGCAGCACCATCATGGACAGCGCACGCATACGGGGCATGCCGTCCTCCACATGCCAGGTTTCGAAATCCGAATGCCAGTAGAATTCCCTGCCCTGGAATCCAGGCTTGTAGTTCATGCGTGACTGGTGCAGATAGATGTCGTCGTCCAGTAGAAAGCGCGCAACCTCGGCGAGACGTGCATCGGTGGCGAGCCGGTCGAAAATGTTGCTTTGTTCGTGCACCTCGAAAACGGAGCGAACCGCGCCGGAATCGGGCTCGGCAACGACCGTTTCCGGATCGAGCGAATCCCTGTGTACCGTGCGTAATCTTGTCGCATCATTGCAAAGAAGCTCGATTTCCTGTTGCACGAACAAATCGCGGAGGACGATAAGGCCGTCACGCTCGAATGCCTGGGTTTCGTTCCTGGAAAGCGGCGCCTCGGGAGTCCAGGCGCCGTACGTTACGTTGTCCTGGCGTGCCAGGATTTGTGGTTCGGCGCCGACCCGGGAGGGGTACGGGTCGGGGCGCATGGGTGAGGCGGTCATTTGCGTTACGCCGGCGCGGCCCGCAACGGATAAGCACCGTCGCGGTCGTGCACTTCCAGGCCGTTCAAGGGTGGATTGAACACGCAGGCCATCGTCATTTCGGTTTTCGCACGCAGCACGTGACGATCGTGCAGGTCGAGTGCGTACAGGATACCCGGCCGGATCTCGAATACCTCGCCGCTATCCACGTCTTCGATCGAACCCTCGCCCGCGACGCAATAAACCGACTCGAGATGATGCCGGTAATGCATCGGCAATTCGGCGCCTGCATAGATCGTCGTGATGTGGAAGGAAAAGCCCATGCCGTCGTCCTTTAACAGGAGTCGAACGCTGTGCCACCCCGCACTCTCCACGCACCGCTTTGTTGCCCTTGCCTCCGGCAGATTGCGAACGATCATCTTTTCGCCCTCACGCTGCAGCCTTCCCGGCCTCCGCGAGGACCGCGCCGACGGATGCGGCCAGGATCTCGAGCCCTCCGCGCAATTCGTCATCCGTTATGGTCAACGCCGGCAGGCATTTGACGACCTCGTCGTTGGGACCGCTCGTTTCGATGATCAGCCCTCTGTCGAACGCCGCCCTCACGATCGCGGCCGCGATCTCGCCGGAGGGCGTCGCAATGCCACGCATCATGCCGCGGCCCCTGACGGTCAGACGATGCAGCTCGTTGTTGCGGGCGATCTTCGCGAGCCCATTCTGCAGCAACTGGCCTTTTTCATAGACAGAAGTCTCGAATGCCTGGTCCCGCCAGAAACATTCGAGCGCCGCGCGTGCCGTGACGAAAGCGTGGCAATTGCCGCGGAACGTGCCGTTGTGTTCACCCGGCGACCACTCGTCGAATTCCCGGCCGATCAGCACCAGTGCCATCGGCAGGCCATAGCCCGATACCGACTTTGCGATCGTCACGATGTCCGGCTTGATGCCGGCGGGCTCGAAGCTGAAAAACGTTCCCGTGCGGCCAGCGCCGGCCTGAATGTCGTCGACGATCAAGAGCGCGCCGTGCCTGCGCGCGATGGCCGCGATCTCCTGCAACCACTCGTAGCTAGCGACATTGATACCGCCCTCGCCCTGCACGGTCTCCACGATGACCGCCGCAGCCGCGTCGACGCCGCTGGATGGGTCCGACAACAGCTTGTCGAGGTAGCCGGCGGTGTTCGCCGTTGGGCCGAGGTAACCGTCGTACGGCAGGCGTGTCACGCCATCGAGTCCCATCCCCGCGCCGTCGCGATGATGGCGGTTGCCGGTACAGGCAAGCGCGCCCGCGCTCACACCGTGAAAGCCGTTGGTGAATGCAATGACGTTGCGGCGCGCCGTTACCTTTCGCGCAAGCTTCAGTGCCGCCTCCACCGCGTTGGTCCCTGTGGGACCCGGGAATTGCACTACGTAGTCGAGCTGGCGCGGTTTCAGGATGGTTTCGAAGAACTCGGAAAGGAACCGCTCCTTGCTCGCACTGTACAGGTCGAGACTGTGCGTGATTCCGTCTCGGCCGATGTACTCCAGCAGCGCTGCTTTCAGTCGCGGATGGTTGTGCCCGTAGTTGAGCGTCGAGCAACCCATCAGAAAATCGAGATACCGGGAACCATCGCGGGTATGCAGCCATGATCCCGCCGCCCGATCGAAGATCGCGGGAAAACGGCGGGCATAACTCCGAACCTGCGATTCCAGCAACTCGAACGTTCCAATGGCTGGCTGATGTTCCTGTGGTTCTGTTTCCAATGACCTGACTCCTCTCTTGTCGTCTTCAGGCGGCAGACACCGGGTCCTGCCGTCGCGCTGCGCCGAGCGGGAACGGACCGATCACGATCAATCGCTCGTCGTCGTGCCTGCCGCAAAAATGCCGATCTTCATTGAACCCCGCGGTTTCGCGTATCGGCGCGTTCTTGCGCCTGGCCACCGAATGAAACAGGGCGCGGGATGCCTCGTTATCCGATGCCACAGTCGTCCTGATGTGTCTGACGTCCGAGCAGTCCGGCCGGTTGATCAATGACAGCAACATTCTTCGTGCAAGCCCGGTCCCGCGCGCCTGCGGATGCACCGCGACCTGCCATATGAACAGCGCCGACGGCTCCTCCGGCGGCCGATAGCCGGATATCCAGCCGACCGCCTCGCCGTCCTGTTCCGCGAGAATGCAGGTATCCGAAAAGTCCGTGCATTGCAGGACATTGCAATACATCGAATTGCGATCGAGCGGCGGACAGGCCGCAACGAGATCCCACACGCGGATACCGTCCGTCTCGTCGGGTTTACGGAAGACGGGTTCACCGGCCTCCGTCCGGGCGCCGGCTGCGCGCTTTTCGCTCGATGTGACCATGGCTTAATAGTTTGTTAGTCTAACTAATCAGCGGTCACTTTGAAACCACCTGTCGATGGAGAATCCAGATAGGCTTCACTAGAGGTCAATTAATCCTCAATATTCAGAGCATTATAGTTCTCCCCGGATTCACGCGATATTCTCGATTTATTTGCCATACTAAATAAACCCGCCGCCGGCAATCCTCATTCAGTGGCGACCCACAGGAATTTCTGACACAAAGCGATGTCGACAACGGCCACAGGACGACGCATGGAAGATCGGTCGGAAACGGCGCTGGTCGCGCTGCGCCGCATTCTTCGGGCCACGGAACTCAATTCGCGGCTCCTCGCGAGCCAAACCGGGCTTACGATATCGCAATCCATCATCCTGCAGCTCATCGCGCATGACGGGAGGGTTCTGCCGAGCAGCGTCGCGAGGGCCGCCAGGCTGACACAGGCAACCGTGACGTCCCTGGTCGACAAGCTGGAACGCAACGGACTCGTGACGCGCAGCCGCGATACTGAAGACCGGCGTCGCGTCTGGGTCGAAGTCACGCCCGCAGGCAGGCGCGCGCTCGCCGCTTCGCCCGATCTCCTGCAAGATCGTTTTCGCGCCAACTTCCAGAAGCTCGAAGACTGGGAACAGTCGATGGTCATCGCTGCACTCGAACGTGTCTCGACGATGCTCGACGCCGGCACGATCGATGCATCGCCGGTCCTCGACATCGGCGATATCGACCGCCTGCTGAATTCGTCCTGATTGTTGTCGGCGAACCCGTCGTTATCGATCCTGCTGCAAGAGTTCGCCGGCGATTTGTTCGGTAATCGGGTGAAACATTCCCAACCCGCAGGACGCTCCGGGCGCGAAACCGAAACCCCAGTCTTCCAGCACGGTGACGATATCGATATTGCACAATTGTCCGACGGATGACCGGTACATCAACGTGTCGTTGCGCTTCAACCCCGGACACGCATGAGGCAAGTCGTTCTGGTACACCTCGTCATTGCGCATGTGGAATACGAGCGTGCGCGCGTCGACGATGTCGATGTTTTCAATATCCTGTACCCGGACACATTGTTTATCGTCCATGTCCCTTTCACGAGCTTCTTCATCGCCCGTATCGTCCTGTGCCACGCTCACGCCGGCCGCGAGGAAACAAAAGAGGATTGCAGACAAGCTGAATTCAATGCGTTGCATATGATTCTCCTCGGGTGAATATCGATAAAAGCCGTGCAGCCTCCATGCCGGTCCACCTGCTTGTAAGTCGATGAAGGCGCAATGTTCGGAAGATTTTACAACGGGCGTGGAAATTCGATTCACTGCGTGTGCGGGTTTGCGCCCGGCATGCCGGTTTTCCGCTGCTGGCACAGTGCTTGCAGCGTTGCCTGTGCGGCGCAGCAACAGATATTCGAGGGAACGCTCATGCACGAGAATCAGATTCACGAGTTCGTCGATGTCCTGCAAACCTTTGACCATGCCATGCTGGTAACGCAGCGCGGCACTGAATTGCGATCCCGCCCGATGGCGATTGCGGATCGTACCCGGGACGGTCACGTCTGGTTCATCACGGATGTAGACAGCGGTAAGCTCGAAGAGTTGACCGAGCACCCGGAAGTCAATCTCGCAATGCAATCGGACTCCCGGTTTCTCTCCATCTCCGGGACCGTACGCGCGACGCGCGATAGCGACAAGATCGATGAACTCTGGAGCGATCTTCAGGAGCTCTGGTTTTCGAAGGGCCGCAACGACCCGGCACTGATCCTGCTCGAAATCGTCCCCATGTACGCGGAATACTGGGACCGCTCGGGCATCGAAGCCGTCAAGTTCATGTTCGCCGCAGCCAAAAGCATGGCAACCGGAGAAACCCTGGGCAGCGACGAAGGCAAACACGCCAAGATCCGCTTCCCGAAGTCGTCTGGCTAGTTGAACCGATGAAGCCCGTCCGGCTTCACAACCACGACATCGCAGTGCACAGCATCCAGAATCCGCTCCGCCGTGCTCCCGATGAGCAGCCGCTCCAACCTCCCCCTCGACACCGCGCCGGCAACAACGATATCGATATCCTGTTCTTCAACGATCTCCAGCAACGCCGTTTCCGTGTCAGCCTCGACCAGATGCACGTTGTCCGCAGGAACGCCGAACGGTTCTGCCAGCTTGTGAAGCTGCTTGCTGCGCAACTTGCGCAATTCCGCCATCAATTCGCCGCCTGTCGCCAGCATGGGCAGTGCAGCATGGTGGCCGGCGGCCGCCACGGGGGCAATGGCGGCGCCTGGATTGTAGGCATGAAAGACGTGCAACGCTCCGCCAAACAGCTTGACGATGGCATCCGCGGTTGTGAGCAGCTTCCTGTCCAGTCCGGCTTTGTGTTCTCCGGGGTGGGCGGGATCGACGGCGACCAGCACCGCGACGCCGCCTTTGGCCGGGTCCAGGCTTGTTTTCACGACCCACAGCGGTTGCGGCGCCCTGCGAACGAGTTCCCAGTCGGTGACTCCGAACAGCAGCCGATCGATCCGGGAGTGCTTCTTTGCCGCCCGAATGATCAGATCAGCTCGAAGTTCCGCGGCCTTGGACAGCAACGATTCGTAACGCGGCGAGCGCCACACGACCTCGCTCGTTGCGTCGATTCCGTTGTCGCGCAACACCCTGGAACGTTCATCGAGCCAGTCCCCGAGCCGCGCCATGTATTCCTGTCGCGTTTGTTCAATACTCTCGTTATTCATGAGTGCGCCATCGGTCAGCGACTCCTGGTAGACCGAAAGCAGCAGGTGAACTGACGCGCCGGAAACCATGGCGATCTGATGCGCGCGTTCGATCGCAAGGTGTTCGCTGGCGGTCGGATCAACATCGGCAAGGATGGTTTTGATCTCTGCCATCTGCTATTGCCGATAGCTGTAATGTTTCAGACGGTTGTACAAGGTTTTGAGACTGATCCGCAGGGTGTTGGCGGCCTTCTTCTTGTCGCCTCCGTAATGCTCGAGCGTTGACAGAATGGCACGTCGCTCCACCTCCGCCAGAGGCGTGCCGACGTTTACTCGAATGAAGTGGTCGTTGCCAAAGCCGGCCGACGAAACATTGCCGGGAAGATCCTCCAGCTTGATGCTGCCACCGGAAAGCATGTGGCTGTGCCGTATTGCGTCCTTCAATTCACGCACGTTACCGGGCCAGCCGTACGACCGCAACGCATCGTGCACTGCCTCGTCGAATTGTTTCTCGGAGCCTGTTTCCAGGTTTCGCTCCCGCAGAAAGTGCTCTGCCAGCACTTCGATGTCGTCAGCGCGCTCGCGCAACGACGGAACGTGAATTGGAAACTGGGCCAGGCGGCGATACAGGTCCTCTCTCAGCCGTCCGCGCCGCACGGCGTCGTCCGGTTCGAGTTTCGTCGCGGTGATGATCCTGGCATCGATGGCGAAGCTCTTGCCGCTGCCGCGCGCCCTGATCTTGTCGGATTCCAGTACCTGCAGCAGCCTGGCCTGCAACCCGGCGTTCAATTCCGTAATTTCGTCCAGAAAGAGAGTACCGCCGGCAGCGCGTTGCAGGTAACCGCGATGATCGCGAGTCGCGCCTCGTGGCGCACGGTCGCTGTAGCTGAACAGCTCGATTTCAAGCAGGTCCGGAGAGAGCGCGCTGCAATAGAGCGGCACGAAGTCGCCGCCCGACCGGGCACTTAGTTCATGAATGGTTCGTGCGACCAGTTCCTTGCCGGAACCGCTCTCGCCCACCAGGAATACACTCGCCTCGCTATCCGCGCAGTCGCGGATCAGGCGATACAGGCGATGCATGGCGCCGGATTCCCCGATCAGCGAACCACACCCGCCCGTTACTGCATCCTTATGGGTGTTGCCGAGCGCAAGCTCGCCCGATGAATCTGCCAGTTCGTGTCTTTGCACAGCTGTTCCCGGAAATCACACTTCAACGCATCAGGCTGCAACAAGTGTGCCAAGCGGGTGCGGCCGAATGATCAATCCGGCCGCCGGGGCCGCAACAAAATCGGCGCAGCCGGTTTGTAATATTTGCAACTCACGGAGAAAAACTTGCCGCCGGCGCAGCCTGGCCTGCCGTTCGGATCGTTGCGGGAACCGGGCAGCGGCGATCGACTGACCAGGCCGTCAGCGCACGCGTCTTTTCGCTGCCTTCCGTTTGCCGGAGCTGCCGTAGATCAGGGGCACCGGCATGCGTTTTCTGATGGGCGTGGCGGTCGGCCGGCCGACGTAGAAGCCCTGTGCGTAGTCGATTCCGAGTTTGCCGAGCAGCGAGAACGCCTGACTGCTCTGTACATACTCGGCAATCGATTTCATGCCGGCTTCCCGGCCGATTTCGGCGATGAGGCGGACCATCTTCTGATCGACAGGATTCCTGACGATGTCCCTGATGAACGTCCCATCTATCTTGATGTAGTCGACCGACAACTTTTGCAGGTGGCTGAACGAACTGTAACCGGTACCGAAATCATCCAGCGCCAGACGGCAGCCAAGTTCGCGTAGTGCGGTGATCTGTTTTTCAACATGCGCCAGATGGCGCACTGCGAGACTTTCCGTGATTTCGAATGTCACGCACTTCGCAGGCACGTCATGCTTCGTCAGCTGCGCCCGCACCCAGGCCACCAGGTTCTCCGCTTCGAATGCATTCGCCGAAAGGTTGAGAGAAAAATGCAAGTCCGGCACATCGATGCGATAGCGGCCAAGTTCCGCTATCGCAGCTTCGACCAGCCAGGTGTCGATTTCGGTCATCAGGCCAAATCGCACGGCCGCCGGGAGAAAGGCGTCGGGCGCAATCATCCTGCCGTTGTCGCCTTTCATGCGCAGCAACACTTCGTGATGGCTGGTCTCTCCGGTCTCAATACAGGCGATCGGTTGATAGCGCAGCAGAAATAAGTCGTTGTCAATCGCCTCGCGCAACTTGTTCACCCAATTGACATCGGCCACCCTCTGTTCCGTTTCACGTCCGGAAGCGTTATGAAAAGCCAGTCGATTGCGGCCGCAGGCCTTGGCTTCGCGGCAGGCGATATCGGCCCGCGCGATCAGTTCGTCATGATCCGATTTTTCGGAATTGATCATGGCGATACCAATGCTGCAATGTACGTGAAATACGTTGTCGTCTTCCATATGCGAGAGGCGCCGCATGTCTTCCAGGATCGACTCCGCGAGTGCTCTCGCCGTACGTTTCGACGCTTTCGTCGCGAGCACCGTGAACTCGTCCCCACCGAAGCGCGCCACGATCCCTTTGTCGCCGACCGTCCGGTGCAACTGCTCGGCAACCTTCCTGATCAACCGGTCGCCGGCGGGGTGGCCGCAGGTATCGTTGACGTACTTGAACTGGTCCAGGTCGACGAACAGCAACGCACCGGACTTACCGGCAGTTGAACCATTCTGCAGCTCCTTGCTGAGTTCTTCCGAAAAGCGGCGGCGGTTGTACAGACCGGTCAAACCGTCGTGGTTGGCAAGCCGTGAGAGTTTTTCATTCTGCTCTCCGAGAGCGGAGGCGGTCGACTCCAGTGCCTCGACTATTTCCGAAATTTCACGATGCTGTGCAGGTTTGAATTCGACGGCCAGGTTGCCTTTTGCAAGCTCGGCAATGGGTTGCTGAAGGTCGGAAATCGCCATCAATGCGCGCCGCAACGTTCGCCGGCCTAGCAGGCCCGACACAATCAGGAGGATCAGCAACACCGTGGTCGCTATCTTTATGTTTGCAACCAACCGGTCGTGAAAGAAGCTGAAGTCGAGTTCGAGTCCGACGAACCCGGCGAGGTTCCTGGCACTGTTTGCTTCCGCTGCGGCGGGGTCGAAGTTGAAAAGACCGTCGCCGACTATGGATTCTGTCCAGATTGGCGCGAGGATCTCGAAGGTGCGGACGTCAAACAGGCTGCTTTCTATCAGGTAAGGCTTGTCCTTGCCCACCAGCGCCGACAATTCCTCGAGCATATCCGCCGACAGCCCCTCGTCCGCGGCTTCGGAATCTCGGTGATTCTCGATCGAATACAACGTCGATCCATCCCGGAAGTAGTAGGTAACCCGATTAATTTCCGGGTATTTCTCGATGAAGCTTTCGAGCCTGAGAATCGATTCTTCATCGTCGAGCAAATACAGGGGAGCACCTAGTTCGTTCAGTTGTTCAGTCCACTGCAATGCCCAGCGACTGTAGTTGTCCTGCAGAACCCACTGACCTCCCCAATACAGGCCCGCGATTGCGAGCGCCCCAATGACAGCCGTGATCGTAATCTGCAGTGACAGAATTTCGTGAATCAACACACGCTTGCCGCCGCGCGCCGCTGACCGCGATATCGCTTTCTGTGCTCCGGGCAACAGGGACCGGAATCGGCCGTTCACCGGGAACCCTTTGCCGCGACGCCGGTTTTTGCACCTGCAGTCCGGATATTCACTTCGTGCAACGGGGAAATTTCCGGAATGGAATCTGCGTCACCGCTAACGAGACGATCCGCAATCGAGACTGCCGTTGCGGCGATGTCGGATTCGACAGTCGTCGCACTCAATGCGGCTCCCATTTCAAGCAACGACGCATTGAATACTGCGACGCGCACCTGATGGCGACTGGCGTAGCTCAACATCTCCTTGAGGATCGAAACACTCAACACCCTGTTGTCGGGAAACAACCAGAAGCCGTCGATGTCCGGCGCCATCCGGTTGAATGTGTAAAGGGTTTCGCGATCGGATGCGGTAATTCTGTAGTGCAGTGCGATGTCGTTCTCGGCGGTTGCACGCTCTGCTTCAGCGATGAGGTCATCGTGGCCTTCACCCAGGATGGTGCCTATGTTGTTGAGACCCGGATCAAGCTGCTTCCATGCCTTGATCTGCAGTGCCAACGGTGGAATGGAGGCTACGCCCTTGACCGGAACCGCAGCATCCGAGGTTTCGATATTGAAAACCTGGCAAAACACGATGGGTACGGTCGAAAGCGCGATGGCTTGCTCGGTCGCGGCCAGCCCGATCGCGATAACGACTTTGACATTGGAATCGGCAATACCCAGGAACGCCGACTCCGGCGCCAGGCTCTTATCCGCCAGGTTGTAAATCATGAAATCGTCCAGCAGGTTGCCCAGCTCCAACGCGACATTTTCATAGGCAGGAGAGCGATCGCTCAACACGATCGCAATTTTTCCCGGTGACGTTTCGACCGCCGTCGATACAGGTTCGTAGGTCGACGGGGCGGCGGAGGCGGCCGGCCGCGCAGGGGCGGGCTCGGTCTCGATTTCGGGAGCAGGGACCGGTTCGGGCACTGGCGACTCGGTGTCACGATCCGGCAAAGCGTCTTTCTGCACATGTGCACAGCCCGACACGGCGAGAATCAGGCTGATCATCAGGGCGCGGAAGAGCACCGCTCGGAATAAACCGTGCCCCGGAGGGATTGCGCGTGTCGCTTCCTGTGGCATTCCGTCGAACGCCCTGTATTGTTCTTGGGACAATCGCAGAACATACCGGACGGGAATATCGGCGCGCTGATTTGCGTCTCAAAACACAATCTTGCTGCCGCACGTATTCGGATTATGTCCAACCGCAAGCCGGGTAACGCTGCCGTTTTAAACGACCACAGGCCCGTACGGACCCGCCGTGTTGACAGTCCGATCGCGACTGTGAAACGCTACTCGCTTGCATGAAAAGGGCACACCTTCCGAAAGGAAGCGTCGCAAAGCCACCGGTCTACGGTTTTTGACTACGACAGCGGGGTTACCAGCATGAACTTCTTGCTCAGCATCACACCGTGGCCGGTGTTATCGGCACTGCTCTGGATAGTGTTGATAGTGACCGCGCTCTATCTCGCCAGGCCCACCGCTCACAAGGCCATTCACGCCGCGGCAGGCACACTGCACCGGGGCTTTCGACTGGCATCAAAAGCCGTTTCGAAAGCGGAATCGAACCTTCGCTTACGGAACCGCGAAGTGCTGCTCGCGGCCGGCAGAGAAGCGAAGGAACGGGTCGTGGAACGCGAGTTCGACCGCGTCCATGAGACGGTGCGTAAAGACCTCGCGAATTATTCATCCCTGCATCGGTCGCTTTCCGATTCGATCACCCGCATCGAGGAAGATCATCGGAACGCGGTCGACGTGCCCCCGGACCCGCCGGGCTGGGTCAAGGCCGTGGAGGCTGTCGCGAAAATAGACTCACGTGACGGCCGGGTCGGTATCGGCAATGTATTGAGTGATATACACAAATCCCTGATCAAGGCCCACCAGGAAGCGATGGTCGCGTATCGCGGTGCGAGCGCGAAACGCCATGCCCTGCTGCACCGGATGCGGCCGGAATGGCGGCGCATTCAACAAACGCTCGGACATGTCGGCAAGAACGTCGACAGCCTGCTCGACCGCTCCGTCACGATCGACCGGCACATGCAGGAATACGAGGACATCGTGCGCGGCACGGACCGCGCTGTGTCGGTTCTTGCTTCGTCGTCGCTCGTTTACTTCTTCATCTCCCTGCTGGTGCTGCTGGTCGCGATAGGCGGCGCCACCATCAACTTCTCGCTGATCGCGAGACCGATGGCCGAGATGGTCGGCGGCACGAACCTGATCGGCGGCGTACCCACAGCGCATATTGCCGCGCTGGTCATCATCATGGTCGAGATCTCGATGGGACTGTTCCTGATGGAGTCGTTGCGGATTACGCGCTTGTTCCCGGTGATAGGCGCATTGCCGGACAAGGTACGTGTACGGATGGTCTGGATCACGTTTACGATCCTGTTGCTGCTGGCAACCGTCGAGGCCGGACTCGCCTACATGCGCGAAGTCTTGTTGCAGGATGAGCTCGCGACCAACGCGTTGCTGCGCGGCGAGGCGGGCCAGACGCTGAGCGGTCAATACCTCTGGATCACGACGGCGGCGCAGATGGGTATGGGCTTCATACTGCCGTTCGCGTTGACATTCGTCGCCATTCCGCTCGAGACCTTCGTGCATTCGTTGCGCACCGTCGTCGGGCTCGCGGGATTGTCCGTGTTGCGCCTTGTCTCACTTCTGTTGCGGCTGCTCGGGAACGCTTTCCGTTATATCGGCACGCTGGCGGAACAGCTATACGACCTGCCGTTGTTCATTCCGTTATGGCTCGAAGCCAGGCAGTCCGCGAGGCCTGCCGGTGCGCAAAATACGGCGTTACAGAGGATACGGACATGAGAACGGCAACTGCGATCGCGTCATTGGCCCTGCTGCTGGCGTGCTCGCCCGCAACGCAGACCAATACGGGCGTCTACATGCTGCTCGATACGTCGGGTACCTATCGAAGCGAACTGGACAAGGCGGAACAGATCATTCGCTATACCCTGTCGCACCTCGATGCTTCGGATTCTTTTGCCGTCGCGCGCATCGACACCGGCAGCTTCAGCGAAAAGGATATAGTCGCCAAGATGTCGTTCGACGATCGGCCGAGCACGATCAATCGCCAGAAACGCCTGTTCGCCGAACAGGTCAGCAAGTTCATCACCGATGCCCGCTCATCGCCGTACACGGATATTACCGGCGGGCTGCTACAGGCCGTTGAGTTTCTCAATGAGAAAGGCACCGGGCACAAGACCATCCTCATTTTTTCGGACCTCAAGGAAGACCTTGAAGCTGGATATGTGCGGGACATCAGTTTCGAGCTGGATGGCTTCGAGATCATTGCCTTGAACGTCACGAAGCTCAGAACCGACAACATCGATCCCAGGGAATACCTGGCGCGGCTCGCAGACTGGCAGACGCGGGTGGAAAAATCCGGCGGAGAATGGCGCGTCATCAACGATCTCGACGGACTCGAGGGTCTGCTCTAGCCGAACGCGTTTTATCCCCGTCCGACCGTAACCCGGTCGCGTCCCGCGCGCTTGCTTTCGTATAACGCCTTGTCCGCCTGTTCGACGAGTTGATCGGAAGATTTCGTGTCGTTGCGCCCACGCACCGCGATGCCGACACTGATGGTGGCCGGCATCGATCCGCCACCCCGCAATACAGGCAGCTGTCGCATCCCGGCGCAAATACGTTCGCCGATTGCGATGCAGCCCTTCTCGTCGACATCGTGTACGATGATCAGGAACTCTTCGCCACCGTATCGGCAGACGACGTCTTGTGGCCGCACCGATGCAACGATTGCAATGGCCACACGGCGCAACATCTGATCGCCTGCCTGGTGACCGAACTGGTCGTTGATCTGTTTGAAGTTGTCGATATCGGCCAGGCAGATGCCGAGCGTGTGGTTGTATTTCTCCGCATCCTTCAACGCTGCGTTCAAAAGATCGGTGCCTCCACGCCGGTTCCACAGGCGCGTCAGCGGGTCGAACATGGCCTGCCTTCGCGCTTCGCCAAGCTTGGATGCGAGCACCATCTGAGCGTTGCTGAGTTCCACGGAAAAAAGTTCGCGCTGCGCCATGTCGCCCAGATCGGCCAGCGCCGTCGCAAACTGCGAATCCGGTTGGCGCGGCTTCGTGTCCATCACACAAAAGGTGCCGATCGTTTTCGATTCCGAATCCCTGATCGGAAACCCTGCATAAAAGCGGATGTTCGGCTTGCCGCAAACCAGCGGATTGCTCATCAGATACAAATCGTCGAGCGCATCCGGAACAATCATTTGTTTGCCTTCCTTGATGACTTCGGCACACAGGCTCTTGCAGAGCGGCAGTTCCGTCACTTGCAGGCCTGCGACGGATTTGAACCACTGGCGCTCGCCCTGCACGACGGTAATCGCCGCGATCGGTACCTGTAGCGCGCGCCGCGCCAGGCGAGTAATGCGCTCGAACCGCTCTTCGATCGGTGTATAGAAAGGATCGAGTGTATAAAGATTGGCAATTTTGAGGGTCGCGGTACTTGCGACCGTACGGCTTAGAACCGGCTCGTCGTCAGACAAGGTCATCTCGGCACTTTAGTTAAGCGCAGCGTGTCACGCTATTTTCTGTTGCGTTCCGCTGCAATGCTGAAATTATTCACGAATCCGCGGGAAAAGTCACTCAAAAACAGGCGGTTGCCGCGATTCGCCGGAGGAACGATCACGGGATGTTCATATGGTGCATGCCGACCATCGCCTCGCCAGTTTTCGTTCTTGTTTTTGTTGGCCCATGCGCTCGTTTCCGCGGTCCCGTCGCGCAAACTCGTTATCGTTTCGCACTCGGTTCCCGGGGTGACCAGGGTCCTGTCAAAACCGGGTGGTATTGCCCCTGATTTTTGTCACTTTTGACTCAATAGTGGCAGAAATAGCGGCGCCTTCGACCGGTGCGGTGTTCGTTGACAATGCAGATTGCGCGGCTGCCGCGTCCGGTTTTCTTGTGACCTGATCCAGTGCGGTTGCACGACGCGTCAACAGCTGGCGCACCGTTGCTTCGATTTCGGATGTTTGTGCGGGCGTGAAGCCGAGATGACGGGCAACGACCTGCCCGTCCCGATCGATCACGTAGGAACTCGGCATCGCAATGAGGTCGTAGGTTTGGAACAGTTCGGCGTCGGCATCCCGTACATTCGGAAAATTGACCTGAAACTCCTGCAGAAACGCCAGCGCGTCCGATTCATTGTCGTCTTCATTGACGCCGACGATGATCAGGCCCTGGTCGGCATACTTCTCCTGCATGGCAGCCAGCCAGGGAAATGCCCGGCGACTCGGTGTGCTCCACGATGCCCAGAAGTGCACGATGACAACTTTGCCGCCATAGTCTTCCAGATCGAGCGTGTCGCCAAACGCCGTACTCTCGGCCGTTGCCCCACAGCTCAAAAATAACAATATAAAACAGCCGACTACCTTATGCAGGCGGGCGCGTTCGAGTGCCATGGTTCGCCCAGTCTTCAAATTCGTTTCCCGTCCCGAGGTAAGATGGCTGCGCCCCCGGAATCCTTCGGCGGCGCCTTGCGTTCGGATGTCCGTTCCAGGCGAAGGATTTGCTTGGAATCGACCTCTAACACCCATGCAGAGACCAATGTGACGCTGAATGTGAAGTCTTCGCAATTACTTGACGATCGGGCATTGGCGCGGCGTGTGGCAGCGGGCTCTGCGGAGGCGTTCGAGGAGTTTTTTCGCGAGTATTTTCCCCGACTGTACCGATTCGCACTGACCCGGGTCAGCGGTGACGCAGGGCTGGCCGAAGAGATTGTGCAACGGACCCTGTGCCTGGTCGTTGGGAAAATGCGTGGCTACCGGGGTGAGGCATTGTTGTTTACCTGGCTTTGCCAGATTTGCCGCAATGAAATGTCGTCAGTATTCCGAACCAGGGGTCTGGACGCCCAGCGTCACGTTCCGCTCGAGGACAACCAGGCGGTGCAAGCGGCTCTCGAATCGTTGTCCATCGATCCCGGCGACCCGGAAAGTTCCCGGAAAAACGATGAAATCGCACGTTTTGTAAGGGTGACGCTGGAGTACCTGCCGGCACGTTATGCGACCGCTCTTGAACTGAAATACATCCGCGGTTGCTCCGTCGACGAAATAGGAGCGCACCTCAATATCAGCAGCAAAGCCGCGGAGTCGGTGTTGAGCCGAGCGCGGCTGGCATTCAGGGAAGGATTCCGGTCGTTATGGGACTTCGAGCCGGATTTCCTGCTCGAATAACTCGCGCGTCCATCACCTGAACGGTGCACGGGTAAACTAGATGTCAAAATTTGATCATTCGAAACATGACGCGGAAGGGGACGCTCCGAACTCACAATCCGACGACCCCATAGCCAGGCTCATGAATCTCGCCGGCCCGAGAGATGCCGTACCTGCCGATGTCGAGCAGCGCGTTCATGACCAGGTCAGGAAAGTCTGGCGCAGTTCCGTCGTGCAGAGGCGAACGGTGCGTTGGTCTGTACCGATCGCAGTTGCTGCGAGCGTAATCATTGCCGTAGGACTGAATCATCGTACGCCGGACGTCGCTCCGCCCGCAGCGTTAAAACCGATCGCCACGATCGCTCGAATCAACGGGAGTCCGGATCTGGCGGCAAGCCGCATGGCGGTCGGCGACCCCGTGTATGCCGGCGATACGATTTCGACTGGCTCGAGTCAGGGTATCAGTCTGACAATGACTCGCGATATGTCGCTCAGACTTGCCGCGGGGACAACCGTAACGATCGATTCGATCGACAAGGTCGCATTGGCAACCGGCCGGATATACGCCGATTCCGGCCAGGCGATTTATCGCGATCGCCACATCACGATCGTTACGGACGCCGGCTCCGCCACAGACCTCGGAACTCAGTTCGCAGTCGGCTATTTGCAGGGTGAAATGAGTGTAGCGGTGCGTGAAGGAACGGTGGACGTTTTCGACCAAAGCGAATCCTACACCGCCGAATCCGGCGACATGTTGAAACTGCGGCCGGACAGCGATGTTGTATTCGAGCGGATTTCGAAATATGACGACTCGTGGGATTGGGCCGTCGCGCTGGCGCCGGCCTTTGACATCAACAACCGGTCACTGCTCGATTTTCTCAATTGGGCGGCACGGGAAACGGGCAAGGAGCTGGAATTTGCAAACCACGACGTGCGCACGGCCGTCATGGGGACTGTCCTTCGGGGATCGGTATCGGGCTTTACGCCGTCGGAAGCACTGAAGTCCGTTCTGGAAACCACGAAATTCGACTATCAAATAGACCCGCAACGTATCGCGATTGGCGGATAGTGCCCTGTCCGGTTCATTCCGGCCCTCCCACCACGACGTACAGGTATCTGCCGACACGAAGTTCCCGCATGATGCGGGCCTGCCAGTCGTTTTCGTTGCCGGCGAAAATCCGGTCTGTCGCGCCTTCAATCACAAGCACGACCGACGTTGGATGCTCCCGAAAGAAAGCCTCGACCTCAGGCTGGCTATCGAGCAGATCGACCATGGTCCCGGTGTAATAGGCGAATCCACCGCGCCGCGCAACACCGGCCGGATCCACCATGCCGAAATGCGTTTCATTCCCGATTTGCTCGCTGATCCACAGGCTTTGTGGCTCGTAGGTTTTGATCGGGCCGAACGCAGGCATGACGAACGCCAGGATCACAACATACAGGGCAAACTGTCCGCCGCCGATGCGGACCAGCGATGCGCGAACGTCGTCGCGCCGCCAGGCTTGCCCGATCCACAACCCGCCGCCGAACAATACGCTGCCCAGCAAGGCCAGGGGTATGCGAGCGTTGCTTGCAACCTGAACTTCGAGATCGTTCAGATCCAGGCCGGAAACGAACGAGCCGTAATTTAGGGAAACGCCGAGCAGCGCAATGCCGATGATCGTGTAGACAATGGCCAGAATCAGTGAGTAGATACTGACCGGGCGGCTATCCGGGCCTGTATTCGTGCGGCGTTCGCCGTGCCCCACGGAAGCAATCCACGGTCCCAGCAACAGCGCGACTGCGGGATAAGCCGGCAGCAGGTACAACTGACGCTTTGTTGCTGCAACCGACAGAAAAACGAAAAACGTACCGAACCACCACAGCGCGAGTTGAACTTTCGGATTACGCCAGCGCCCGGAGCGACAAAGCCACCATACCGCCGGCGGAAAGAGCCACGACCACGGTGCAAAGTCCATCCAGAAGTTCCGGAGAAAGTAGAACCAGGGTTGGGCGTGACCGCGGTACTCACTGGTCAGAAAGCGTTCGAAGTTCTGCGCATAGAACTCGTGCAGCATATTGTCCCAGCCCATCGCCCGTGCGTTCGCGGCAAACCAGGTTGCGTAGATTGCAACAGCAATCAGGGAAAGCGGCGCCAGTTCCAGAATCCGGCGCCATTCGCGCCGCGTGCCCAGCCAGAGCACCAGCGCCAGTCCGGGAAGCAGCAGCCCCAGTGGCCCTTTCGACAGCATTGCCAGCCCCAGGAAAGCAAAGGCCAATGCCCGGAGCCAAAAGCGCGGGCGATCGCCCGTGCCTTCGGCATAGGTCACCATTCCTGCTGTGATTGCCAAAGTGAACAGAACGTCAGGTCGGTAACCGTTCGCTTCGTAGACAAAGGACAGGAAGGTCAGCAAACAGAACCCTGCCCACAGCCCGGCCCTTGCATCGAACCAGCGCTTGCCCGTTGCCGCCGTCATGAGCACAGTACCAATCGCCGCTATTGCGATCGGCAAACGGAGCGAGAACGCCGACATTCCGCCAAGCAGATGTGACGATATTGTCCCCACCCAGTAAATCATTGGTGGATAGTCGACCCAGATCTCGCCCATGCGTCGCGGTGAGATCCAGTCGCCACTCAGAAACATTGCCCGGGCAACCTCGGCAATATCGGGTTCGTCGGGGTACCATACGTCGCGCAGACCGAGGAACGCTATGTACAAAAGCACGCCCGAGAACACAAGCAAGAGCGTGCGGTATCTGACCGCATCGCGGGACAGGTCCGATAAATTCATGTTTTTTGAGGCACTCCGGTAGTCCCGGTTAGAGCCACTTTCCGGAAAAAACAGTCGTTTTGCAAAAACCAGTTTACTGCCTGTGTCGGGAACGATGACACCTGACCTTGCCGAATCGCTTCCTGATTACATGCGCTGGGAGTGCGTGTCATCGCTTGTCGGTTCGTTGCGGGCCAGGTGCCTGGTGTCCCGGCCCGAGAACGAAGCTGCATGTCGCGCATCCCTCGTGTTCGCCGGGCAGAACCACTTATCCGTCTGTGCCCGGGGTGGCGGATTCAGTTACGGCGACATCATTCTGAATCACCGGAATATGCTACTGGACACCTCGAAGATGTCCCGTATCCTCGATTTCGACGAAAACAGCGGCCTCATAACCGTGGAACCTGGCGTCAGAATCATCGATATTTTCAGGACCGCCCTGCATCGCCGTCTTACGCTCGCTGCCAGTCCCTCGGCATCGACAATCACTGTGGCCGGCGCCATCGGCGCCAATGTGAACGGCAAGGACGGGTGGCGCATGGGCAACTTCGGCGACCAGGTGGTGAACCTGAAGTTAATGGCCGCATCGGGCGAGGTATTGCACATCGACCGCAGCGCCGATACCGAGCTTTTCCGTGCCGTCGTGGGCGGCATGGGGCTTCTCGGAATTGTCGTACAGGCCACGCTGCAACTGCGAAAAATTCCGTCGCCGTATCTCGAGATTTCGCGGACACCGGTGGAGAACCTCGTTGGACTGCTGAAACATCTCGAACAGGTGGAGGCCGACAGCGACTTCGCTGTGGTGTGGCTGGATACCTGTACCCGGGGCCCCAGGCTCGGCCGCGCAGTCATTCATGCGACGAAATGGGTCGAGCACGAAAGCAGTTCGGACGAGCTGCAAGCCCAGGTCGCAGCGAGCCTGGGGCGTCTGGAGGCACGGCTGCGCCAGGCCAGGATGCTGAGTCCGGTAACGGAGCGCGTCGTTGCCGCGATGCTGCAGTTTCAAAAGTTATCCATACGTTTGTTCAACGAATTGTATTTCTCCTGGTGCAGGCTGCGGCAGCACCTGAAATCGGCAGACAATGTCGAGAGCTTCCTGCGCTACAACTTTGACGCCAGCTTCCTGATCCCCTCCGCGGCCGCTGTCTGCGGACCTCGTGGTTACACCGTGCAGGTCACATTTCCACGTACCGATGCTCAAATGGCAATTACTGAATTAATACAGTTGTGTCAGGACTCTCCGTGTCTCCCGGCAAAGCTGATAATGCGCGTGCATCGGCGCGACGATTATTTGATATCGTTTTCCGAAGACGGCTACAGCCTCAATTTCGAGTTACATCCGAAAAGGCGTCACGAGCAGCGAATGGCACGCTTTGTCGACGATCTTATCGAGAGTGTCATTCGCTACGGCGGCAAGGTCCACCTGGCGAAGGACCAGGTATTGAGCCGCAGCCAGTTCCAAAGGCTGTTTCCGGAATACCGTCGTTTCCTCCGGATAAAGCAGCGTCTGGATCCGGACGACCTGTTCCAGTCCGACATGTATCGGAGGCTCATGCGCGAGTACCGCGAATATCGACTGGAATGAGCCGGACATCGAGCGCAAATTCGCCTGACAATATTGCATATCGCTGTCCGCTTAATCGGTCCGTGCAATGCCGAGCTCGGTTACAACCTGCGCCACTTTCGCGGCAATCGTGTCAATCTGGCCGGTGGACAACTGAGGGTGTGCAGGCAGGTGTAGCGCTTCCCTTTCCGCCCGTGCTGCATTAGGGAACGGTTGGCTGCCATCGAACATGCGGCTGCAATCGCGCATATAAAGATGTTTGGTGTCGACGCCTGCCCGTAGCAACCGTGCGGACACCTCCTGTATTCGCGGCACCAGCGCCGTGACCAGCATGTAGTTCGCTGTCACGTCCGGTCCGGCCGGCTCCTGGAACTTCACGCGGTCCCGCAACTGACCGATCAGGCGTTGTGCGTTCGCGGTGCGGCAAGCATTCTGCCCGGCGACTATCGGCACCTGCTTCAAGCCCAGGCGAGCCTGATAATTTGTATATCGGCCCATTTTGCCGGACATCGAAACCTCGTCGCCCTGGTAACCCGAAGCGAACCTGTCCGCACTGTCCCGACTCGTTGCCGCGAAACGCAGCGCCTGGTAGACACCGAGGTTGAACAACAGCGGGTTCGTTACCGCCGCTTCGAAGCTCGTCTTGAACAATCGCCTGGTGAGCCAGCGCATGCCATTGCGCGGCTCACGGCCGCCCGCTTCGTGCACACGTGCACCGAGGACCTTATCCCGTACGGCGACCATGCCGCCGCCCATGGTGTTGATGAGTTTCGAGGTTTCGAAACTGAAACAGCCGGCATCACCGAAGCCGCCGACTTTCCGGGTTCCGACCGATGCGCCGAAACAATGCGCGCAATCTTCGATCAATGCGCTGCCACGGGTGCTGCTTATGGCGGCAATCTCCACGATCTGGCACGGCACTCCGTAAAGGTGGGTCGCAATGACTGCTCGGGTACGATCGGAGATTGACCCGGCGAGCGCCTCGGGATCCATGCCTAAGGTCTGCATCTCGCAATCCACGAATTTCAGGTCATAGCCAAGGGACTTCACGAGGAAGGGGACGATCGGATACCCGAATGCCGAACAGATGACCTCCCCTCCGGGCGGGATCTCGAGCCCTTCGAAAAGGAACCGGAAACCGGCCCGTCCCGACGGTACGGCAACGGCGTCCGGGACACCGATCGCACCTGCGAACGCACGTTCAAACCGTGCAATCTCCGGACCCTCCCATAAATCCCCTCGCAACAAACTACCGGCTGCGCTTCGCCATGCAGTGATCGGTAATCGGATGCATTGTCTCGGTATAGCCACGACTCAGAACGCTTTTGGGTAAGGCCTGTGAGTTGCCGCAATGTATGTAATCGGCACTGGCCTTGCAACAGCAGATTGCAACACCCGGCGCGGTATCGTTTGACAGCTTCCAAACGTTCTCATCAGCGTGCCGCGCGTTGGCAGCGACAAGTCGATTGAAAAGGGCGGCCCTGCGTCTTTATTCGGATATTGCGAATGATTTTCCTGCCTCGGATCTCCAACAGAGTTCAGCACACTTAGCGCATTTAGCCGACACACGCCGGATGACCAAAACCAGAATCGTCGCCTATTCAAGACTTGCGGCCTTCTTCATTCT
>JBOHZD010000303.1:0-5495 GCA_050738315.1 Woeseiaceae bacterium | reverse complement strand
GGCGCTTTTTGTGCGGCAATGAATGCACGGCGCTCCCCGCGAGTTCGTACTCGCCGGCCCAGTCCGAATCCAGCAGACCGAGAATGGACATCAGCGTGCTCTTGCCGGCGCCCGACGGCCCCATGAATGTGACGAAATCGCCTTGGGGCACATCCAGCGTAATCTGCCGCAACAGGTAGAGCCGGTTCTCGCCCTGCGGGACGGATTTTTCGATGTTTCGCGCGTGGATCAGAGTTTCCATACATCTCCTTTGTTCGAAATCATTGTATTCTCGCGACGCCGCTCATTCCGAACGCAGCGCTTCAGTCGGATCGATGCGTGTTGCCCGCCAGGCGGGCAGCGCGCAGGCGACGAATGCAATCACGGCAAGCAGCCCTACAGACGTGAGGTGCACGGCCGGGTCGGTCGCACCGACGCTGAAGAACAGGCTCGAGAACAGCCGCCCGCCGAGCAGAACGGCGGCGAGACCGGCAATGGCGCCGGCCCCGACCAGCAACATGCCTTGCCGAACGACCATGCCGAGCACGCGCGTCTGCCTGGCTCCCAGCGCCATGCGAACAGCGATCTCGGATCGACGCGACGCAACGAAAAACGCCATGATCCCGTACAGCCCGATCCCGCAAAGCACCAGGGCGAGGACGGCGAACAGCCCGAGGATCACGGAGCCGAAGCGCGCACTCGCGGTTTGCGCTTCAAGCACGCTCTCGAGCGGCTGCACGCGTCCAAGGGGCACGGAAGGATCGAGTTCGGTGACTGCGCGTCGCACGACGTCGAAGGCCGTCAGCTCGCTTGTCGCCGAGCGCACGAGAATCTCGAACGACGCCGTCGGTATTTGTGCGTAAGAGAAATAGACGTCCGGGTCCTCGCCGGCACTGAAGAGATCGGTGGTGAGATCGCGGAAGCGGACGTTCTCCGCGACACCGATCACCGTCGCCCGATCCTCGTCGGCATCCAGCCCGATCTGTATGTATTGCCCGATCGCGTCGCGACCTGGCCAGAGTTTTTCGGCGAACGCCGCGCTCACCACCACGACACCCGGAGCATCGGCGTCGTCTGACGGATCGAAGCTGCGGCCGCGGATCATTGCGATGCCGAGCGTGCCGAAATATTCCGGTGTCACGTTGTGACGGTAGTAGCGAATCCGTTCGTCCGGCCGCCCTTCGGCAACCAGCATTGAGGCACTGGAATTGCCGCGCAATGGCGCATCCGAGCCGATTGCAACCGAAGCGACACCGGTCAAGGCTTGCAGCTCTCCGATGAGCTGCGTTGCGAAACGGACTCGTGCCTCGCCGCTATACTCATCGCTGGTGAGATTGACGCCTGCCGCAAGCACGTTGTTCGACTGAAACCCGGGCGCAACAGCGAGTTGCTCGGTCAGGCTGCGAACCATGAGCGCGGCGCCGCCGATGAGCGCCACGGCGAGCCCGACTTCGACGGCGACGAGCACGCGCTGCAGGGCCCCGGTGCCCGCCCTGGCCGCAGCTGTGCCGCTATTCGGGGCGCGCAAGTCGTCCGCGAGCCCCTGCCGCGTGCCGCGCAACGCCGGAACGACGCCGGACAGCATACCCGTCAGCGCGATGATGCCTGCCGCGAACAGCATCACGCGGCCGTTGATCGATGCATCCACGTATCCTGGAAGTACGCCGGCAGGAACCAGCGCGATGAGCGAGTTCATGCCGAGCCAGGCAATGACCACGCCGGCAATGCCGCCGAGAAATGCCAGAACGGCGGCTTCCGTCGTGAACTGCCTGACCAGCCGCCGCCGGCCGGCGCCGAGCGCGTAGCGCAGGGCGACTTCAGCCCGCCGGCCGATGCCGCGCATGATCTGCAGGTTGATCACGTTCACGCAGGCGATGAGCATCAGGAAGCCGACGGCTCCGAGCACCACGAGGAGCAGCGTCTGTGTCGTCCCGAGGTAAAACTCGTGCAGCGTTACGAGATCGGCGCTCCGTTCCCGGTTGTTGTCCGGGTATTGATCCTCGAGCTGGCGCGCGGTGTTCCAGAGGTCCGCCTGCGCCGCGTCCATCGAAACACGCGGGCGCAGGCGACCGATGGCCGCGAGCCAGCGACTGCCGCGATCGTTGGCGGCGTCCGGTTCGAAGGGCAGCAGTGTCGCCCAGACCTGCGTGTCGAACGACAGCCCCTGGAATCCTTCCGGCATCACGCCGACCACAACCGCCTGCCGGTCGTCGAGAACGACCGTGCGACCGAGTATGTCGTGCGCACCGTCAAAGCGCCTTTGCCACAGCCCGTGCGATATCACGACCGCGGCCATCCCACCCGGCACGTCGTCTTCCGGCAGCAGGCCGCGCCCGAGCTGCGGCGAGACGCCGAGCAGGCGGAAATAGCCGGGCGACACGATTTCGGCTTCGAGCATCTCCGCCGCGCCCATGCCGCTCAGGTTCAGCGTCGTCTCGTTGTAAATCGACACGGCGACAAAGGACCGGGTCATGGCTCTCCAGTCCCCTACTTCCGGATAAGAGCCGTACCGCACGTCGCGGTCGGGCCCGGCCACGCCGAGGATCACGGTGAGCCGGGCCGGGTTTTCGAACGGCAGGGCGCGCAGCAGCGCGGCATCAACCACGCTGAAGATCGCAGTGCTCGCACCGATTCCAAGTGCGAGCGTCGCCACCGCGACCACCGCGAAGCCCGGATTCTTTCGCAGCTTCCTTACGGTGTATCGAAGGTCGTGCAAAATGTTACTCATCGCATTTGTCTCATACTGTTTGCGGTCACTCGGAACGCAGCGCTTCGGTCGGGTCGATGCGCGTCGCGCGTCGCGCGGGAATGTAACTAGCCAGCACCGCAACGCCGGCCAGAAGCAACGCCACGACGGCGAAAGTGAACGCGTCCGTCGCACTCACGCCATAGAGCATGCTCGAGAGGAGGCGCGTCAGCACGAACGCCGCCAGGAGTCCCAGCGCAATCCCGGCCAGCGCGAGCACCCCGCCCTGGTGAATCACCATGCCCAGTACGTCGCCCGCCCGCGCGCCCAGCGCCATGCGGATACCGATTTCATTCGTTCGCTGGCTGCTGGCGAAGCTGATCACGCCGAACACGCCGACGGCGACGAGCACGAGCGCCACGACGGAAAATGCGCCGTTCAGAAGCAATTGGAAACGCTGCGCGACCAGCGTATCCGATACGAGTTGCTCGAGGGTCGCTTCATGGTAAATGGACTGAGCCGGATCGACCCGCCAGAACTCCCGGCGCAGTGCCGGCATCGTCGCGCTCGCCTCGCCGCTCGTTCGCACGACGAAAGTAATGCCCCCGGTACCGGACCGGTCGTAAGGTAGGTACAGCTCCGGATCGGGTTCGCTCGCGAACGTCGTAGGGCGGACATCGCCAACGACACCGGCAACGTCGAGCGTGGTCGGGTCGCCGCCGCTCACCGAGACCGTGACCCTCTTGCCGACCGGATTCTCGCTTGGGAAAAATTGTCGGGCCAGCGTCTCGTTGATGACAACGTTCGTCGGCGCGCCCGCAGCCTGCACCGGGTCATACAGGCGGCCTCGCACGAGCGGGATACTCATCGTCTCGAAGTAGTCGGGCGAGGCCGAAAGAACGACGACTTCCCGGACGGTGTCGTCGGACACGGGCCGGCCGACGACCCCGAGCTGCATCCGCTCCTCGATCCGGGTCGGGTGGAATGGGAGCGCCGAAACGACCGCGGCGCTTTCGACGCCCGGCAATGCCTCGAACTGTGCGTCGAACGCGGCCACTCTCCGAATGCGCTGCGCCGCGGTAGGATTCCGGTGCCAGATGAAGGCCTGTATCGTCGCGCGCCGCTCGACGGCGAAGCCCAGGTTCTCGCTCACCAGCTCGGAGAAGCTGCGCGCGAGCAATCCGGCGCCGACCAGCAGAACCATCGCAACCGCGGTTTCGGCGATGACGAGCCCGCCCCGGAAGCGGCTGCCCGCCCGATCGGCGGAATGCGTCCGACGTCCGCCGCGCAACGCGGCGAGTCCATCCGGCCGCGACCAACGCAGCACCGGTGCGAGCCCGAAGAGCGACACCGTCGCGAGCGTCACCAGAGCTGCAAACAAGAGCACGCGACCATCGATCCCGGCGGCGTCGATGCGCGGCAGCTCGGGTGGACTCAACGCGACGATTGCCTCCAGCCCAGCCGCGGCGATTCCGATCCCTGCGATTCCTCCGGCCAGTGCAAGCAGCAGACATTCGGTCATGAGCTGCCATGCGAGACGTGAGCGACTGGCACCCAACGACGCGCGCACTGACAACTCGTGCCCGCGTTCTGCCGCGCGGGCAAGCACCAGATGTGCGACGTTCGCGCACGCGATCAGCAACAGGAGCGCGACCGCTCCGAGCAGCACCAGCATCGGCGGACGGACTTCGCCAACGATCTGTTCCCTGAGCGGCAACACGCGGATGCCGGCGTCGCCGTTCGTCCGCGGGTAATCGTGGGCCAGGGTGGCGGCGACGGCATCGAGTTCCGTCTGTGCCTGGGTTGCGGTCGTTTCCGGAGACAGCCGCGCCACCGCGTACATGTAACTGCTGACGTGGTCGCCCGGTTCGTCGGGCCGGTACTGTTTGGGAGTCCAGAAGTCCTTGGGCGACGGGTACTCGAGCGATGGCGGGAGCACGCCTGCCACGACCGTTGCGGTGCCGTCTACTGTGATCGTGCGCCCGACCAGCAAGGGATCGCCGCCGAAGCGCCGCTGCCACACGCCATACGAGATCATCACGGCCGCCGGGCCGCCGGGCTGAAAATGCTCGGGCCCGAACCCGGCTCCGAGGATCGGGCGGACGCCCAGGGCATCGAAGAATCCTTCGGTCATGGCCCAGGAAGGGGCTGACTCGGCAGGACCACCGGATCGCGTCAGCCCCACGCCCGAAGGCTCGGCGAGCCCCATCGATGCAAAGGCGCTCGTTCTCTCTTGCCACGCGATGAAGTTGCCGGGTGAAACTTCCTTGTGCATTTCGCCTGTCGCGCGGTCGGTCTCCCAGAGAGTCACAACACGGTCGGCATCGGTGTAGGGCAGCGGACGGAGCACGACGTGATCCACCATGCTGAAGATTGCCGTGGTCGCGCCGATACCGAGTGCGAGCGTGAGCACGGCTACCACAGTGTAGCCGGGGCTTTTGAGAAGCGTGCGTACGCCGTAACGCAAGTCCTGCCAGACGTTGTTCATCGGTTTTGTCCCGTTGTCAGTCGTACCACCCGTTCTTCGTTGGCGAGGTCCCTGCACACGCTGCGGATGCTGTCCACTTCGCGCATGATGACTCTTGCATGGACGATTATCTGCTCGCCTGACGGGGTGATCCGGGTGAGGCTTCTTCCATTGCGGATAAAGAGTTGTACGCCGAGCTCGTCCTCGAGCAATTTGAGTTGCTTGCTCACGCCGGGTTGCGATGTAAAAAGCTGTTTTGCCGCGGCCGTAATGTTCAGGCCGTTGTCGGCGATCGCGAGCAGGTACCTGAGTTGTTGAAATTTCATAGGTCTGCGCTTCTGGCGGACTCGTGGATCATCAGTT
>JBOHZD010000302.1:0-4371 GCA_050738315.1 Woeseiaceae bacterium | reverse complement strand
TGGCCGCACCCTGTCCCGCGAGGCCGACGATGTGCTCCGAGCCGATGTTCGAGGTGAAGATGGAGGCGCCGATCGCGATGAAGCCGGCGTTCCTTCCCGCGAGGAAGTAATCGATGCTGTCCTTCTGATGGCGGCCGTACCACCAGGCAATGGCCCCAATGAGAACGAAATAGAGGGTGATGACGAACCAGTCGAGTTCGGACATATCGGTGACTTCCCCCGTTTGTTATCTGAGTGCCGATGGGCCGGCAACGATTGCCTTGGTGCGCGGCTGACCCGGTCGCGGAGAATTGTACGACATTTTGTGCGCCCGACACGCACTGGCCGCGCGCGATCGGAACTACGTTCCCGGCTGCTCGCTTGAAACCCGGCGTCCCGCCGGCATGCCCTTTACGGCGGCGCGAAAGCGATTGATCCCCTGCAGGGCGTATAATATTGTCCGAGTTATTACCGTTGCGCCCCCATCCCGTCCCCCGGAGTCCTCTCATGCCAGTTTCCGGAAGTCTCTTCATCGGCACGAGCCAGGTCGCGAGGCCCGAGACCTTCCATGCCGTCAATCCAGGCACCGGCGAATTGCTGCCACCCGCGATCAGCAGCGCGGGCGAAGGCGAGGTCGAGCGGGCATGCCGGCTCGCCTGGGACGCGTTTCCGGCCTTTCGCGCGCTCGACGGCGCACGGCGGGCGGAGTTTCTCGAAGCGATCGCAGACCGGATCATGGATCTCGGCGACGAGCTGCTCGAGCGCGGACACCTGGAATCGGGTTTGCCGGTCGCCCGTCTCACCGGCGAGCGCGCCCGCACCGTGGGGCAGCTCCGGCTCTTCGCCATTGAGCTCAAGGTTGGCGGCTGGCTCGGCATCCGCATCGACCCCGCACTGCGGGATCGTCAGCCGCTGCCGCGGCCCGACCTGCGACAGCGGAAAGTGCCACTCGGCCCGGTCGCGGTCTTCGGCGCGAGCAATTTCCCCCTCGCGTTTTCGGTCGCCGGCGGCGACACCGCCGCCGCGCTCGCCGCCGGCTGCCCCGTGGTCGTCAAAGGTCATTCGGCGCATCCCGGCACCGGCGATCTGGTGGCGCAGGCAGTCGTCGCCGCAGCGAAAACGACGGAAATGCCGGAAGGGGTTTTCTCGTTGCTGAACGGTAATTCGCACGCGCTCGGCGCCGCACTGGTGGCGCACCCCTGCATCCGCGCGGTTGGTTTTACCGGTTCGAGGAGAGGCGGTCTCGCCCTGATGAAAATCGCGAATGACCGTCCGCGACCGATCCCGGTGTATGCGGAAATGAGCAGCATCAACCCGGTGCTGCTGCTCCCCGGCCCCACTCGCCGACCGGGCCGATGCGCTCGCGGAAGGATTCATCGCATCGTTCACTCTCGGCGTCGGCCAGTTCTGCACCAATCCGGGCCTTCTGCTCGCCATCGACAGTCGGAATCTCGATCGTTTCATGGCGGCGGCGAAGAGCGCGCTGGAGAAGGTCGCGCCGGCGGTGATGCTGACGGAAGGCATCCACACCGCCTATGAGAAGGGCGTGCAGCGCCTGGTGGAGCACGGCAGCGTCACGACGGTGGCGCGCGGCCCCGGCTCCAGGGGGCTGCACCGCGGTCGCGGTGCGCTGTTTGCGGTCACGGGCGGCGACTTGTTGCAGCACCCGAATCTCATGGACGAAGTGTTCGGCGCCTCCGCCGTGATCGTGCGCTGCATGGACGAATCACAACTGTTCGACGTCGTCGAGCACCTGGAGGGGCAATTGACCGCCACCTTGCACTTGGCCGACGGCGACACGCCGCTCGCCGCTCGCCTGTTGCCCGTCCTGGAACGGAAAGCCGGCCGCCTGATCGCCAATGGCTGGCCCACGGGAGTCGAGGTGTGCCACGCGATGGTCCACGGCGGGCCGTTCCCGGCGACTTCCGACGGCCGCAGCACCTCGGTCGGCACGCTCGCGATCGAGCGTTTCCTGCGGCCCGTCTGCTATCAGGACATGCCGGATGCGCTGTTGCCCGAAGAATTGCGGCGCGATGCACCGTCGCGACCGCGCAGGGTCGACGGCGTCTATCACGGCACCTGATATGCAACGCGAAACGGTCATTTCCCTGTCTGCCCGGAAGAACAGACAATGACCTTGCGGCTGGTGCAATTACGAACGAGCCAGGGGTCACGACATATCGCCGCGGCCGAGGGCGACGGCCCGGCCTTCCTCATCGACGGTGTCTCCACGATTTATGACCTGGCCTTCGATGCGCTGGACCACGATTCGTCACTGCTCGCCACCGCCAGGTCCAGGTTATCCGATGAACGCATCGACCTGTTACACGAAGAGAAAGAAGGCGGGCTGCTGCCGCCGATCGATCATCCCGACGACGCGCATCTTTACCTGACCGGAACCGGGCTGACTCACCTCGGCTCCGCCGAAAGTCGCGACCGGATGCATCGCGATGCCGCGGGCGAAAACGTCACCGACTCGATGCGCATGTTCCGCATGGGCCTGGAAGGCGGCAAACCGGCGGCCGGCGTTGTCGGCGTACAGCCGGAATGGTTCTACAAGGGTGACGGGTCGTGTGTCGTCGGCACCGGCGCGGCATTGCCGTTGCCGTCCTTCGCACTGGACGGGAGCGAGGAACCCGAGCTTGCCGGCGTCTACATCATCGATCGCGCAGGAAAACCGCGCCGCCTGGGCTTTTGCCTTGCGAACGAGTTTTCCGATCACGTCACCGAGCGCGGCAATTATCTCTGGCTCGCGCATTCCAAACTGCGCACCGCGGCACTCGGACCCGAACTCCTGACGGAGATTCCGGCCGACATACAAGGCATCAGCCGCATTCTGCGGGACGGCGTGAAACTGTGGGAAAAGCCGTTCCTGACCGGTGAAGCGAACATGTCGCATTCGATCGGCAACCTGGAACACCACCACTTCAAGTATGCGATGTTCCGGAGACCCGGCGATGTACACGTGCACTTCTTCGGCACCGCAACGCTGTCAATCGCGGACGGCATCCGCACCCGGCCTGGCGACTTGTTCGAGATTGAAGCGCCGCCCTTTCGGCTCGGGCTGCACAACTCGCTCGTCAGCACTGCTGACACGGACGTGGCCGTGCAGGCGCTGTAACAGCATGTTCAACAAGAAACGGGCCGCGAGGACATGAACAGAATTCGTATCGCTTTGGTCGGCATCGGCAAAATCGCCCGCGATCAGCATGTGCAGGCGCTTTCCCGGAACGGCGCATTCCAACTGGTCGCCGCCGTCAGCCGGCATCAGACACTGGACGACCTGCCGAACTACACGAGTCTCGGCGAGTTGCTCGATGCACAGCCGGATGTGAATGCGGTCGCAATCTGCACGCCGCCGCAGGTGCGCTTCGAGGTCGCCCGGTTCGCACTGCAACACAGGCGGCACGTGCTGCTCGAGAAACCGCCCGGCGCAACCCTGAACGAAGTGTATGAACTGATCGAGCTTGCGCATCGGGAGGAGGTCGCCTTGTTCGCCGCCTGGCATTCGCGCGAAGCGGCGGCCGTCGAGCCGGCCCGCCGCTGGCTTGCGACACGGAAGCTGCGCAGTGTCGACGTTACCTGGAAAGATGACGTCCGCGTCTGGCATCCCGGCCAGACGGGGATCTGGAAGGCCGGTGGGCTCGGCGTGTTCGACCCAGGCATCAATGCGCTTTCCATCGTCACGCAGATCCTCCGCGACAAACTGGTACTCAAAGACGCGGAGCTGTCGTTTCCGTCGAACTGCGACGCGCCGATTGCCGCCAGCCTGCGACTGACGAACGCGCACGGCACTCCGGTGCGCATGGAGCTCGACTTCCTGCAGACGGGGCCGCCGACCTGGGACATTGAGATCGCAACGGATGCGGGGCGATTGCGCCTGTCGAGGGGCGGCGCCGTCATGCAGATCGACGACCAATCTCCTTTCGAAGCGCCCGACAACGAATATGGCAGCCTGTATGCACGTTTCGAGACACTGGTGCGCGAAGGCCGCGTCGACGTCGATCTCGAACCGTTCCGCCTGGTGGCGGATGCATTCCTGTGCGGCCGGCGGGTCGTGGTCGAACCCCTCACAGAATGAAACCGGCACGCCGGTCGATGGGAAACATGACAGACCGGCCGACACAGGAGAACGACCACGATCAAGAACCTTGCAACGCTGATGGCGCCGTTCATGCTGCTGGGCGGCAACGTCGCTCTGTACGCACAAAGTGAGGAACCTGTCGCCGCGTCGGTGACGATTCGCGCCGACCGGCCGGGCGCGACCATCCACCGGAACATCTATGGTCAATTCGCGGAGCATCTCGGGCGCGACATCTATGAAGGCATCTGGGTCGGTGAAGACTCGGAGATCCCGAATACCGACGGATATCGCAACGACGTCGTCGCGGC
>JBOHZD010000301.1:0-6170 GCA_050738315.1 Woeseiaceae bacterium | reverse complement strand
CCGCCAGGCAATCCAGGCGGTCGATGCCGAGGCTCTGGTAATGGTGCCGGTACATTTCGAGGTACTCGGAACTCCGGCCGGCCGCGGCTAAATGCAAGGTCAACCGGTAACGCAACTCGCGCGCCGGTTTGAGCGAGCCATACTGTTGGAGAAAATAACGAACTTCGGTTTCATGCCCGGTCGTGAGACGCGCCTGCAGCCATGCGGCCCGCAGGTCGGGCCAGAGGACGTAATCTCGCAACAGCTCTTCTTTTCCGGCAACCGGCTGCCAGTCGCCGCGCTCTGCCGCCGGATACACTTCGCGAAAGGCCTGGCGCATGTCCTGCAGCGCGCCATCGCCCGCAACGGCGGGTGCCGCGAATGTCACTCCGCATGCCAGTCCAGCCAACACGCTCTGCCATCGCCGACTGTCGCGGCGGTGTTGCCGAACGTTATGCCCCGGGCACCTCATTGGACGGAACATTACTGCGCGAGCGGACCGGCTGCAACCGCCGCGTCCGAACGTCTGTCTGACGACAAGCACCCGGCCCGGCGTTCATCGCCGGGCCGGGATCGATGCGTGAGAAAATTCAGATCAGCGGATTTGCAGCAACAGTTGCCGGTCATCGCGCCGTATCAGGAGAAACAGGATATCGTTCTGTGACGCAATATCCTTCAGGTCCTCGACACTGCTCACGCGGATTCTGTTGACCGCAATGATGATATCACCCGCCCGGAGTCCTCGCTGTTCCGCGGGACTGCGCGGCGCAACGTCCGAGACTTCAACGCCTTCGGCGCCAGTGGTCGATGCCGCCGCAAACTGCGCGCCGGCGAGGCCAGGGTGAATATCGGTCCCCGCGATTTGCTGCTGCACGAACTCCCCGAGTTCTGCGGTAGTGGTCCGGGTGTCGCCCCCGCGCAAATACTTGATCTCGACTTTGTCACCGGGCCCTTTGAGTCCGATTGCGTTGGCGAGGTCACGGTTGTTACTGATCTTTTCTTCGTTCACTTCGACGATAATGTCGTCAACCTTCAAGCCTGCCTGCTCGGCGGCGGAATCCGGTTGTACATCCGCGACCAGTGCACCGTGATCCACTTCGGCGCCGAGCGCCTTGGCGGTCTGCGGGTTGATGGTTGCGATCGTGACGCCGAGCAATCCGCGGCGGACCTCGCCGTAATCCAGAATCTGCTTCATGATCGATCCTGCGATCTCGGTGGGTACGGCAAACCCGATACCGATGTTGCCGCCGCTGCGGGTAAAGATGGCGGAGTTGATGCCGACCAGTTCGCCGCGCATGTTGACCAGGGCGCCGCCGGAGTTGCCGGGATTAATGGACGCATCGGTCTGAATGAAATCCTCCAGCCCGTCCTGGTTCTGACTGATGTTGGTCCGTCCCAGGGCGCTGACGATGCCCGAAGTGACGGTATTGCCAAGGCCGAACGGGTTGCCGATGGCAATCACGAAATCGCCGACCCGGAGTTCGTCGGAGTCGCCGATCGGAATGTCGACCAGGTGATCCACTTCCTCCGGTTTGACTTTCAGCACCGCAATGTCCGTCGCGGGATCGGTGCCGACGACTTCGGCCTCGAGTAACTCGTCGTCGTAGAGAGACACCTGGATTTCGTCGGCGTTTTCGACGACGTGATTGTTCGTCAGGATGTAGCCCTTCTCGGCATCGACGATGACGCCGGAGCCGGCGCTCGCAACTTCCTGGGAACCGCCGCCCGGGCCGTCGGGCAGGCCGAAAAATCGCCGGAACATCTCATCCGCGTAAGGCGAGTTGCCCTGGATGGTTTGACTGACCCGGATATTGACGACCGCGGGAGACACCCGGTCGACCAGGGGCGCGAGGCTCGGCAGCGCTTGCCCGTCGACTTCGCCGGGTAACTGCGCCGAGGCAACGGCGGACAGCGCCAGCAGCAAGCCGGCCCAAAAAACTCTGTGTGCTGATTTCATCCTGGCATGTCCTCGCGTTGCGATGAAAGTTCACGGACGGCATCTGCAGGTACCATGCCTGGCTTACAGATTCCGCCGGCTGACGCGTCCCTCGCCGGGTATTCGATTTTACGCTGCCTGCGCATGCAATATCCGGGCTAAAGCTCCGCGCCGTGTCAAAAAGCCTCGCCGTCCGGCAATGGTCAAAGATGCCGGACGGCGGTCAATGGTCGCAAACCGCCAATCGGAATCAGGCAGCCTGCACGGTAATGCGGCGCGCCTGCACCTCGGGTAGTTTCGGTATCGTCACCTCGAGAATGCCGTTCGCGCTGCGGGCCGAAATCTTTTCGGCATTCGCCGTCTCCGGCAGGGTAAAGCGACGGTAGAACTTACCCGTCAATCGTTCGACTCTTTTCACGCCATCGACTTCAGTGGATTTTTCCTGACGCCGCTCGCCGGACAGGCTGAGCACGCCCTTTTCCATGCTGATATCGATTTCTTCCGGACTCACGCCGGGCAGATCCGCGCGGAGAACGAAGCGATCCTTCTCCTCCAGAATATCGACGGCCGGCGTCCAGTCGGCAACCGCGCCATGATCGATGTCGTCCGCCCCGTACCGGCGCCCGGCAAACCGGTCCAGATCGCGTTGCAGCAGGTTGAGCAAAGTCCAGGGTTCGAATCTCGTTACGTTCATTGCACACTCCTTGAAAGTTGGCAGTGGTATCCTGTTGCGGCCTTTTATGGGGTCGTCCGGAATTACTTTCAAGAGAACCCGGGCCGCGCCTCGCCGGCGCAGCAGCATCCGCCCGTCGTTGCAGAATGCTTCCCGACGCGTCACTGAACGGCACTATATATGGACAAAATGGCGATCCGGAAAAGTGTCTTATTTTTCACACTGTTGTTAAACAACTTGCTGCATTAGTTCATATAACTTGTTGTTTTTTAAACTTTAATAAATACGTAAAAAAAACCGGTAAAGCCTTGACAGTCGCAGTTGCGGGGCATAGTCTTTCGCACAAGCAGACACAACATCTTGTGTCTGACAAGACGATTTTCTGGGGCCGGTTGTGGCACTCGTCGCTGCCTACGCATAGCGGTGAGCGGTGAGCTTTTCGCCGCTGGAAGTGCACGGAGATGAGACGGGAACGCCCCAAGTCTCCTTCAAAGAATCAGGGGAGTTAAGGACGAGATGAAGTCTGCGGTGAACCTTCACACCAATACCATTGCCGAAATGACATTTCAGCCCGCGTCGCTGGATATCTGGAGTGCCAAGTATCGCCTGACGGACAAGTCCGGTACGCCGATCGACTCCAAGATCGACGACACCTACAAGCGGGTCGCCCGGGCGCTCGCCGACGTGGAGGCGGAGCCGCTCCGCGAGCGTTGTTACGAGGAATTCCTGTGGGCGCTGCGGAGCGGTGCGATTCCGGCCGGGCGCATCATCTCGAATGCCGGGGCGCGCGAACACAAGCCCGCGACATCGACGATCAATTGCACGGTCTCCGGGACGGTTGCCGATTCGATGGACAACATTCTCGACAAGGTCCACGAGGCCGGCCTGACTTTGAAGGCGGGCTGCGGCATCGGCTACGAGTTTTCGACCTTGCGGCCCAAGGGGGCCTATGTCACCGGCGCCGGTGCCTACACGTCGGGACCGCTCTCGTTCATGGATATCTACGACAAGATGTGTTTCACGGTGTCGTCGGCGGGAGGCCGGCGCGGCGCGCAAATGGGGACGTTCGATGTCGGCCATCCGGACGTCATGGATTTCATCCGGGCGAAGCGCGAAAACGGCAGGCTGCGTCAGTTCAACCTGTCCTTGCTGGTCACCGACGAATTCATGCAGGCGGTGAAGAACGATGCGGACTGGAAGCTCGCGTTTCCGGTGACGGCCAGGGAAGTCGAGCAGGAGCAACTCGACGTCGAGGACGTGTCCCGGTTCGTCTGGCGCGAGTGGCCGGAGCCGGACCAATACGTGAGGAATGCGGAAGGACTCGTCGCCTGCAGGATTTATCGGCAGCTACCGGCACGTCGTGTCTGGGACCTGATCATGGCCTCGACCTACGACTTCGCGGAACCCGGCTTTGTGCTGATCGACCGTGTCAACGAAATGAACAACAACTGGTTTACCGAAAAAATCCGGGCGACCAACCCCTGCGGCGAACAGCCGCTGCCTCCGTACGGCTCTTGCCTGCTCGGCTCGATCAACCTGACGCGCTTCGTCATTGAGCCGTTTACGGATCAGGCTCGCTTCGATTGGGACGAATTCCGCCGGGTCGTGAAAGTGTTCACACGGATGCTCGACAATGTCGTTGAAATCAACGGCCTGCCGCTGCCGTTGCAACGCAACGAAATCCGCCGCAAGCGGCGCCACGGCATGGGTTTTCTCGGCCTGGGTTCCGCGATCACAATGCTTTGCATGAAGTACGGCGAAGCGTCGGCAGTGCAGTTCACGGAGGAGGTTGCGAAACAGCTCGCTTTGGCAGGATGGGAAGCGGCACTCGACCTGGCGATCGAAAAAGGTCCGGCGCCGATCATGACGGAGCGCTTCGAGGTCACGCCGGAAATGCTGGCCCGCCGCCCGGAGATGGTCGCCGATGGTTATCGGGCGGGTGACAAGGTCAGCGGGCGCATCCTGCACGGCCGTTACAGCCGCTACATGCAGCGCATTGCCGAAGAAGCGCCGGAACTGGTGGAGAAGCTTGCGGAGGTCGGTGCCCGTTTTACTCACCACAGTTCGATCGCGCCGACCGGGACGATTTCCCTGTCGCTCGCGAACAACGCCAGCAACGGCATCGAGCCGAGCTTTGCCCATCACTATTTTCGCAATGTGATCCGGCAGGGCAAGAAGTCAAAGGAAAAAGTCGACGTCTTTTCGTTCGAACTATTGGCGTACCGCGAATTGATCAACCCGAAGGCCCTGCCTGCGGAGGACGGTACGGCGGGAGATTCGAGGGATACGCTGCCGGACTATTTTGTCACGGCGGAGGATATAACGCCGACGGCGCACGTGGACATCCAGGCGGCGGCGCAGAAGTGGATCGACTCGTCGATTTCGAAAACCGCCAATGTGCCGACCGATTACCCTTACGAAGACTTCAAGAATATTTACCTGTACGCGTACGAGCAGGGACTGAAGGGCTGCACGACGTTCCGCTTCAATCCGGCCGCTTTCCAGGGAGTGCTGGTCAAGGAGCAGGACCTGAAGAACACCGTTTACTGTTTCACCCTCGAGGACGGCACCGAAGTCGAACTGAAAGGGGATGAGGAGATCGAATACGACGGCGAGCGGCATACGGCGGCCAACCTGTTTGACGCGTTGAAGGAAGGCTATTACGGCAAGTTCTGATTTCTGCGATCAGGCTTCGAGGACCCCGAGGTAATGAGCGAGATAAAGATTGACCAGAAGATCGTGGGCTTTGCTGTCAAGCAGCCGGCACCTGTCGTGCCGGATGCGCCCAAGGCAGAACAGCGACGCGAACCGCGCGAGGACGGCAAGGCCGAGGTGATCCGGATGCACGAAAAGCTCGAGCGTCCGGAGATGCTGATCGGCTCCACCTACAAGGTGAAAACCCCCGTATCCGATCACGCCATGTACGTGACCATCAACGACATCGTCCTGAACGAAGGGACGGAGTACGAAAAGAGGCGCCCGTTCGAGATTTTCATCAACTCCAAGAACCTGGATCATTACCAGTGGATCGTTGCGTTGACGCGCATTATTTCGGCGGTGTTCAGGAAGGGCGGCGACGTCACGTTCCTGGTCGATGAATTGAAGGCGGTTTTCGATCCGCGTGGCGGCTACTGGAAACCCGGCGGCCGGTTCATGCCGTCGATCATCGCCGAACTCGGCTACATCGTCGAAAAACACCTGATCTCCATCGGGCTCCTGTCAAAACCGGCGCTGGATGACGGGCAGCAGAAACTCATCGACGAAAAGCGAGCGGAGTTCGAAGCAAGCACCCGGCAACAGGACGCCTTCTCAAAAAGCGAGTTTCCGGAAGGCGCGCAACTCTGCACCAAGTGCAATACGGCCGCCGTCGTCGTCCTGGACGGCTGCAAGACCTGCCTGAGCTGCGGCGACTCGAAGTGCGGGTAAGCGTTCTACTGACGTTGTTGGCAGGCGCCGCCTTGCCTGGGGATGGCTTTTCGGCTCTGGCATCCTGCTTCGCTCTACCTCCTGCATCCCTGCAGTCGTCAGGAACGCCGTGAATACATCCATGTAGGCTTCGGGCGAAACAGGGATGTTTCGTCC
>JBOHZD010000300.1:0-13848 GCA_050738315.1 Woeseiaceae bacterium | reverse complement strand
CGACATCCCTGTCTCGCACGATCCTGAAAAGCCCTCCCCGCTCCAGGCTCCGCTCCGACCGTCCGGGTGTGCTCATGCGGTCGAAGCGGGCTCTGTAGGAGCCCCCCATGCGGGCGACCCCGTCAATTCGCCCTTGCCGGCTCGATCTCATGCTTCACGAACGTTGTTCGCTCCTCGGGAACGATCCGTCCATCCGTCTCGAAGCGCACGCCCGGTGTCACAAAATCCTGCTTGCTCAAGTCGCGAATCAGACGCAGTGCTTGCCGTCGCTCGTCGATGACCGGGCCTCCGGGCCGTAACTGCACGGTCGAATGGATACGGCCCTCGATAAACCGCCCTTCGCCGTCCAGGGTCGCGACCAGGATCGGCGCGATACCATTGAGGCCGTCCACGCTGATGCCGTAATAAGTCGCGAAGTTCCCGAGGCTGTACGCGATCAGCCTGTCGCGATAACGCTCCATGCCGCGCACGACATGCGGCCCGTGCCCCAGTACGAGATCGGCGCCGGCATCCACGACCCCCCTGGAGAACCGCACCACGTCGCCGCGCGGTTCTCCGAAATAGATTTCTTCCTCGAACGGAATCCGCGTCATGTCGCTGCCTTCCGCACCGCCGTGAAACGACACGACCACAATGTCGTGCGACGACGCAAATCTCGACACCGTCCTGTTCGCCGCCGCATAGGCGTGCATCAGATTGGATTTCTGCGTGACCGCAAACGCCAGCACCGCAATGTCGAGCCCGTTGACACGCACGCTTGCGAAATCGCCTTTGCGCCCGGAATGGAGGATACCGGCGGAATCCAGCGTATGCATCGTCGCCGTGCGCCCTTCTTCTCCAAAATCCCGCGAGTGGTTGTTCGCGAGACTCAAGACATCGAACCCGGCCTTGAGGAAATGGTCGACATAGCGTGACGGCGAGCGAAACAAAAAACAGGCACTCGCGTTGTGGCAGGTCTTGCGCGGCACGCCGCCATCGACGAGAACGCCTTCAAGATTGCCGAACGTGAGGTCAGCGGCCGCAAGTACCGGGGCGACGGCGGCCAGGAAGCCGGCGCCATCGTCATCGGGCAGGTGATTCTCCGGGTAGTCCGTACCGAGCATCATGTCGCCGACCGCTGCGATGGTGAGCGCCTGTCCGCCCGCAGGGATCGCGGGCGCAGGAGCAGACTCGGGCTGTGGCGCGTGTGCCGGAGGAGGCGCGGCGGGTTCCGGCGCTCGTCTCGTTGCACCGTCGGGTGCCGTGGCACAAGCGCCAAGGATCATCAACAGGCCGGCAAGCATCGGCCTGTCGCTTCGCCCGGCAGCCGGCATGCGAGAATAGTCAGTCACCGAGGCGAATTCGCAGGACGTCCATATCCGCTTCACGGAGCCGGCTCCGCAGCAAATTGAGTTTTTCGAGATCTTCGATCGGGCCAACGCGCACGCGGTGATAGGCCTTGCCGTCGATGACGACGCGCTGCACGGTCGATTCGATTCCCTGCAACGCGAGTTGCGCCCGGCGCCGGTCGGCATCGGCATACTCGGTGAACGAGCCGACCTGCAGCACGTAGGTTCCGGGAGTGACGACGGCCTTGCTGGTCGTATCCGTGCTCACCTCCTTTTCCTGTTCGGGAATTATGACCTCGAAGCTCGGCAGCATCTTGTAGAAATCGAAGCGCGGTTTCGGCGGCTCCGTTTCTGCGGCGACTTCCTTCTCGGCTGGCGGCTCCTGTTGCATTGGCCCGGACAGGCTGGCCGGTTCCTGCATGACCGGTTCCTTCGCGACGCGTTCGTTGTGCCCGTTGACATAGATCGCAAGCGCGACCGAAAGGCCGATCGCAAGGCCGAACAGCATCCAGGCCCAGCCCGGGTACTCGTCCGATGTCGCTCTGCCGTTGCGTTTCCCCATGTCCCGCTACATCGAGTCCGGGGCCGATACACCGAGGATTTCGAGGCCGCCGGCGACGATCGATCGGGCCGCGGCGATCAACGTGAGTCGGGCATTGCGCAAGTCGGCGTCGTCGACGATGAATGTGTGAGCGTTGTAATAAGTGTGGAAGTCGTTTGCAAGGTCACGCAAATAATGCACCAGGTGCTGCGGCGCCCTGTTGTTGGCGGCCAGCTCGATCGTTTCCGGATAGCGGCTGATGGTTCGCATGAGCGATTCCTCATGTGCTTCCGTCAGGCGCGCCAGGTTCCGCAACCCGGAATCCTCGTCGTATTCGAGTGCGCGCTCTCCCAGCTGTCGGAAGACACTGGCGATGCGGGCATGGGCGTACTGTATGTAATAAACCGGATTGTCGTTCGAGCGGCTTTTGGCGAGTTCGAGATCGAAATCGAGATGCTGGTCATTGGAGCGCATGACATAAAAGAAACGCGCGGCGTCGTTGCCGACTTCCTCGCGCAACTGCCGCAAGGTCACGAATTCGCCGGAGCGGGTCGACATCGACAGCTTTTCGCCGCCGCGATAAAGCGTCACGAACTGCACGAGGCGGACTTCCAGGCTGTCACCTGCATAACCCATTGCCTCGAGTCCGGCGCCGACCCTGGCGATGTAGCCGTGGTGGTCCGCACCCAGCACATTCAGCAGGTGGTCGAAGCCGCGCAGGCGCTTGTCGTAGTGATAAGCGATATCGGACGCGAAATAGGTGGAGTTGCCGTTGGCGCGGACCACGACGCGATCCTTTTCGTCGCCATAGTCGGTTGCGCGGAACCAGGTCGCGCCGTCCTTTTCATACAGCATGCGGCGCTTTTTCAGCGCCTCCAGCGCCTCCTCGATGCGGCGGTCCGTCGACAGGCTTTGCTCCGAGAACCAGCGGTCGTACTCCACGCCGAATTCCGCGAGGTCCTGACGGATATCCAGCAGAATCGAATCGAGCGCCTGTTGCCGGATCGCGCCGAAAATTTCGTCGCCGAGGAGCTTCCGGGCGGCGCCGATCACCGCCCCGATGTACTCTTCCTTGTCGCCATCCGGCGCATCCGCGGGTAATTCAGCCTGCAGCAGGGCGGCGGAGATGCCCGGCATTTCACCGACATCGATCTCACCTGCGATGTCGCGGATGTAAGCGCCGCGGTAGCCCGCGGTGGGGAACGGGACCGGCTCGCCTTGCTTCTCCAGCATGCGCAGCCAGACGCTGGCGCCCAGTATGTCCATCTGCCGGCCCGCGTCGTTGACGTAGTATTCGCGGCCGACCGGGTATCCCGCGGCCTGCAGCAGATTGGCAAGCGTTGCGCCGTACGCTGCATGGCGGCCGTGACCGACATGCAACGGTCCGGTCGGATTGGCCGAGACGAATTCGACCAGGATACGCGGTTGCTCGCGCAATTCCTGGCGGCCGTACTGCGAACCTGCCTTCAATACCGCCGCGATTTCGCGACGAAATGCGGACGCTCCGACGTGAAAGTTGATGAAACCCGGCCCCGCAATCTCCACTTTGTCGATGAGTTCGCTTGCGGCCATTCCGTCGGCGATGGTTTGCGCGAGCTCGCGCGGTTTCCTGTCCAGGGTTCCCGCAAGGCGCATGGCAATATTGGTGGTGAAGTCACCATGGCGCGGATCGCGCGTTCGTTCGACCGTGACGCCGATCGATTGCACCGCCGGGCGCTCCGCGAGGCCGGGAAGACGGCGAATTGACTGTTCCACAAGTTCTGCAATGCTGCTTTTCAATGCTGTGCCCGGTTTGCGAAGGGTTGGGGTTTAGCGGCGAGGCGGCAATTCTAGCCTGAATCAACGGGGCCTGCGCACGAGACCCGTCGTCACGATACTGCGTCAGAAAAGTTCGATCGGGTCCACGTCGATCGACCAGCGAACCCGGCGCGCCGCGGGGTCGAGTTCCAGGCCGCATCGCAACTCGTGCAACAGCTTATGGAGCCGTTGCCGGCGACGGCTTTGAAAAAGCAATTGCGCGCGGTAGCGTCCGGCCCTACGCTCCATCGGCGCGCTGACCGGCCCCAGTATGCGCACGTCCGCGATCTCGAGCGCTTCCGCGTTGCGCCTGGCGCGATCGAGAAACCGCCGGGTTTCGCGGCGGGCCGGCGCAGCGGCGCGCAGCAGCGCCAGCCTGGAAAAAGGCGGCCACGCGGCTTGCTGCCGCTCCTTGAGCGCGCTCTCCGCGACGCGGCTGTAACCGCCGTGCAGCAGTTCGTTCCAGAACGGGTGAGACGCAAAGGCAGTCTGGATCAGTACCTCGCCCCTGCGTTGCTCGCGTCCGGCCCGGCCCGCGACCTGGACGAGACTTTGAGCAAGCCGTTCGCTGCCGCGAAAGTCGGTGCTGAACAACCCCTGGTCCGCATCGATGACCACGACCAGTGTCAGGTTCGGGAAATGGTGTCCCTTGGACAGCATCTGCGTGCCGATCAGGATCTCCGCGTCGCCCGTGGTCGCCATCACGAGCGCTTTGTGCATCGAACCCTTCTGCCGCATGCTGTCGCTGTCAATGCGCGTAATGACCCGTCCGGTGAAGTGCTTTTGCAGTGCCGCTTCCACCCTTTGCGTGCCCTGTCCGAGCGGTTTCAGCGTGCTGCTGCATTCAGAGCATTGCCGGTCGAGCGGCCGCGCCGCGCCGCAGTGGTGACACATGAGCTGGTTCCGGGCGGCGTGCACCGTCATGCGCGCATCGCAGCGCCGGCACTCGGCGATTCTGCCGCAGCTCTGGCAGATCAAGGTCGGTGCAAAACCGCGCCGATTCAGAAAGAGCAGCGTCTGGCCGCCTTGCTGCAGGTTTTGCGCGATCGCCGTCAGCGCCGGCTCGCTCAGTCCTTCGTGCGCCGCATGTTGCTGCAGATCGATGAGGCGCATCGAGGGCTGTGCCGCCGCGCCCGCTCTCGCCGGCAGCACCAGGCGCCGGTAACTGCCTTCGTTGCATCTCTGCAGCGAATCGAACGACGGCGTGGCCGAGCCGAGCACAACAGGGATGTTCAACTTCTTGCAGCGTGCGACGGCCAGGTCTCTCGCCGAATATCGAAGTCCTTCCTGTTGTTTGAACGAACCGTCGTGTTCTTCGTCGACGATCATGAGGCCGGGGTTTTTCATCGGCGCGAAAACCGCCGAGCGCGTTCCGAGGATCAGCAGTGCACTGCCGTCCCTCGCGGCACGCCATGCATCGAGCCGGGCCTGGTCGCTCAATGAAGAATGCAGCAAGGCCGGTTCGATGGCGAGGCGCTCGCCGAGTCTCGACACGAACTGCGGAGTGAGACCGATTTCCGGTACCAGCACGAGAACCTGCTGCCGGCGGCTGATGGTGTCCTCGATGAGGTGCAGGTAGATTTCCGTCTTGCCGCTTCCGGTCACGCCATCCAGCAGACTGACATTGAAACCGGTGTTGCTGCGAATCGCCGCGAGGGCGGCTGCCTGATCGGCATTCAGCGGCGGACCTTTTTGCGCGTTTTCCCTCGCTGTGCCTGTCGCAGGTTCGCCCCGGGCCGTGACGATCTCGATCCATCCCTTTTGTTCCATGGCACTTTTCAGGCGCTTCCATCCGGGCACGGCCGCGTCGAGTTCGGCAAAACTCGAGCTGCGGGCTTGTTGCATGTGACTCAGGAACTCGGCCTGGCGCGGCGCCTTTCCGGCGAGTGACGGAAGATCGGCCGCTCTGCCTGCCGCGGTCAGGCGCACATGTCGAACACGCGAATAAAGGGACTTCCCCTGTCGCAACAATGCCGGCAACGCAGCCGCGACGACCTCGCCGATGGGGTGGTGGTAATACTCGCTCGCGAAGCGGATCAACCACAGGTCGGATTCATTGAGGATCGGGGCCTCGTCCAGGACCTGCAATGCGCGTCGCAGTTTCGCCGTCGGCACCTCCGATTTCGTGCCGGTCCCGAGCAGCATTCCAGTCACCTTGCGGCGGCCGAACGGCACCAGCACGCGGCTTCCGGGCTGCGCCAGGCCGGCGGAGCAGGGCGGCAGGTAGTCGAAGAGACGAGACAGCGGCGCATTCACCGCGACCTGCAAGACAGGTTCGTGATTCATCCGCGTGGTCGATACCCGCCTACAGTGACTTGATGGCCTGGATCAGTTCCGAAGCCATCTCCTGGCCATCGCCATAAAGCATGCGCGTCTGGTCGAGAAAGAAAAGCGCATTCTCGATGCCGGAAAATCCTGCGCCCTGGCCGCGTTTGATGACGATAACGTTCCTGGCCTTGTCGGCGTTCAGGATCGGCATGCCATAGATCGGGCTCGAAGGATCGGTGCGGGCGACCGGATTGACGACATCGTTGGCGCCGATGACCAATGCGACGTCGGCGGTCGCAAACTCGGGATTGATCTCGCTTTCGTCATAAATGATGTCGTAAGGCACGCCGGCTTCGGCGAGCAGTACGTTCATGTGTCCGGGCATGCGGCCGGCGACCGGGTGAATCGCAAACTTGACGTCGACGCCGCGCTCGAGGAGCAGTTGCCCAAGTTCCCACACTTTATGCTGCGCCTGGGCGACCGCCATGCCGTAACCGGGAACGATCAGGACCTTGTTTGCAAACGCCATCATGACGCCGGCGTCCACGGCATCGATGGCCTTCATGCTGCCGTGGACTTCCGTGGCAACGGCGGCGGTGTCGCCGAAACCCGAAAAGAGTACGTTGGCCAGCGAACGGTTCATCGCTTTTGCCATCAGGCGCGTCAGCAGCGTACCGGCTGCGCCGACGACGGTGCCTGCGATAATCATGGCCGCGTTCTGCAGCACAAATCCCTCGAACGCAACGGCGAGTCCGGTCAATGCGTTGTAAAGCGAAATCACGACCGGCATGTCCGCGCCGCCGATCGGCAACGTCATGGTGACGCCGAGGGCGAGTGCCAATATGAAGAACACGACCACCCAGTTGCTGCCGCTGTGCTGTGCAACGATCACCCCGGCAACGATGAGGGCGACCGTCAGCAGTGCCACATTGACGGTCTGCTGTCCGCGGAAGCGAACGGTCGATTTCATGAGCCCCTGCAGTTTGGCAAAGGCGATCAGGCTGCCGCTGAAAGAAACCGCGCCGATCAACCCGCCAAGCACGGCAAGCAAACCGAAAGTCAGACCGTGATCGCCGCCGCCGAACAGTTCGACGGCCGCGATCGCCGCCGCGGCACCGCCTCCCATGCCGTTGTACAGCGCGATCATTTGCGGCATGTCGGTCATTGCAACCCGCTTGCCGCTGACCCACGCGAGGATGCCGCCCAGACCGATCGCGAGCATCATGAGAACGTAGTTGTGCATCCCGGGATACAGGAATGTCACGAGGGTCGCGACGAGCATGCCGGCGCCGGCCCAGACGATGCCGCCCCGCGCGGTCACCGGTGAACTCATTCGTTTCAGGCCGAAAATAAACAATATGGCTGCGACGAAGTAACTGAGCTGGATCAGCCAGCTCGCAGAGAACCCGCTCGACATCAGCGTTTCTCCTTGCTGCTCTTGAACATCTCCAGCATGCGCTCGGTTACGACATAGCCCCCCACGGCGTTGCCCGCTGCAAGGAATACGCCGATGAAGCCGATCACCGTTTCGAGCGTCGTATCGGCCCGTCCCAATGCGACCATTGCGCCGACCAGCACGATGCCGTGTACGAAGTTCGAACCGGACATGAGCGGCGTATGCAGAATGACCGGTACCCGGCCGATGACTTCGTGCCCGACAAAGGCGGCCAGCATGAAGATATAAAGTGCGATGAAACCGTCAATCATCGGGCGGACTCCCCTTCGATGGCTTTGCGGGTCGCTTCGTGTTTGATGTCGCCGTCATGAGTCAGCGCCGAGGAAGCGAATACTTCGTCTTCCCAATCGATTTGCAATTCGCCGTCCTTGATCGCGGGACCTATGAAGTTGAACAGGTTTCTGGCGTACATTTCACTGGTGTGCCTGCCGAGCGACGCGGGCAGGTTCACCGGCCCGACAATCTTGACCCTGTGCTCTACCACGGTCTCACCGGCCCGGGTCAGTTCGCAATTCCCGCCCGTTTCCGCGGCGAGATCGACAATCACGGCACCCGGTTTCATCGCGGCAACGGCGGCAGCGGAAATGATTTTCGGCGCAGGTCGGCCGGGAATGGCCGCGGTGCTGATGACAACATCGGACACCGCGATCTCCTTTTCCAGGGCTGCCTGCTGCTGCTGTCGTTCGTCGTCGGTCAGCTCACGCGCATAACCGCCTTCACCTTCGGCGCTGACGCCCGTCTCGACGAATTTTGCGCCGAGCGATTGCACCTGCTCTTTCGTTGCACCGCGTACGTCGTACCCCTTGACGATCGCTCCGAGCCGTTTCGCTGTGGCGATCGCTTGCAGTCCGGCGACACCGGCACCGATCACGAGCACCTGCGCCGGACGAATCGTACCCGCCGCCGTCGTCAGCATCGGAAAGAATTTGTCGAGCGTGCGCGCGGCAATCAAGGCAGCCTCGTAGCCGGACGCTGCTGCCTGCGACGACAGAACGTCCATGCTTTGTGCTCGCGAAATACGGGGAATCAATTCCATGGCGAAACCGGTGAGATTATTCGCCTTGAGTGTCGCGACAAGGTCCCTGTTCAGGTGTCCGTACATGAGACCCGCAACGACGGAGCCGTCTGCCAGTTTCGCGAGCACTCCGGCCGGGGCGGGCTGCACGGTGAAGAGCAATCGGCACTTCTTCAATACGCCCTCGGAGTCAGTCAACTCGACGCCCTCGTAATCGGCGTCCAGGAGTTGCGACGCTTCGCCGGCGCCGCGTTCCATCACCACCGATACGCCGAGCTTCCGCAATTTGGCAGTCACTTCCGGCGTCAGCGCAACGCGCGTCTCACCCGTCAAGGTCTCTTTCAGCACGCCAACTGTCAGCGGCATTGGTTTCTCCGGTTGGACATGAATGTGCGACGGATCGTCCGCGGGTTTATGCGCCGATGAGGCCCGGAGCGGGTCCCGGTGTTGTACCGATGTCACACAAAGCGCGAATAATGACATAGCGGCCACCAATCGCAAACCGGCGTCCATGGCCCGATGTTGCTTTTTACCGGCTCCTTTCTGCAAACTATGAGAATCCGAACGAGGTTATGCAGATGCGATCTGGTACTGCTGCAGACATTTCGCAACAGGTATTGAGAACCGACGTGGCGGGCATGCCGCTCGAATGGATCGATTACCGGGAGGCGGTCAGGCTCTACCACACGGAGCAGGTTGCCTATGCCTGCGGCACACGTCTTTATACGGTGTTCGGCGGCATCAGCGCGTTGAGCGGACGCCGCAGCACGGTCGACGTCAGTTCCATCATCGCTACTCTCGGGACCAGCCAGGGTCTCGCCTACGTCCGCGATCAATACGTACCGCCGTTGAACAATCGCACCTTGTTCAAGCGTGATGCGAATCTCTGCCTTTATTGCGCCATGCGCTTCCCGACCCGTGAACTCACTCGCGACCACGTCACGCCGCTATGGAAAGGCGGCGGCGATACCTGGAACAACGTCGCGACGGCCTGCAGGCGCTGCAACAACCACAAAGGCGGGCGTACTCCGGAACAGGCCGGCATGCAACTCGTCGCGGTACCGTTCACACCGACCTACGCCGAATACATCTACCTCAAGGGCCGGCGCGTTCTCGCCGACCAGATGAAATACCTGCTCGCACACATTCCGCGCTCGAGTCCGTTGCACGCGCGGTTGAGTGATGTTCTGAGAGACCGGTAAAGGAAAGTCTCCGTGTGCAGCAAGTCCTCCCCGCTCTCACGTGCAGCAAGTTCTCAGAGGTTCCCGCTTGATTGCCGATGCTGCTATGATCGTCCGTGCTTCTCTGCATGAGACTTCCCCGGGATGCAGTATCTGATCGACGCAAGCGTTTACGTTTTCCGTGCGTATTACTCCATGCCGGACGACCTGGTCGACGGCGACGGCAATCCGGTGAATGCCCTGTACGGCTACTGCCGCTTTCTCGGCGACTTCATTGAACAGGTCAAACCGGAGCAAGTGGCGGTGCTGTTCGACGAGAGCCTGACGACCTCGTTCCGTAATGAAATCTATCCGCAGTACAAGGCGAATCGGGAGCCTGCGCCGGAAGAACTGAAGCGGCAGTTCCGGCAATGCCGGAGGTTCACAAGAGCGCTCGGTCTCATGGAAGGCGCGCATCCGGGCTATGAGGCGGACGACCTGATCGGGACACTGGTGATGGAAGGACGACGAGGCGGCACGCCGTCGACGATCGTGAGCCGCGACAAGGACCTCGCGCAACTCGTGTCGCAACAGGACGTGTTCTGGGATTTTGCCGGCAAGGGACGTCTGACCTACGACCAGATTCCAGGCGCATTCGGGGTGCGGCCGGAACAGATCGCCGATTTCCTGGCGCTCGCGGGCGACAGCGTGGATAACATTCCGGGCGTCCCGGGTGTCGGCAAGAAAACGGCAGCCGCGTTGCTGCAGCACTTCAGTTGTCTCGATGATGTGTATGCCAATCTCGATCGTGTGTGCGAGGTGAATTGCCGCGGTGCGAAAACCCTGGCGCTGAAACTCGAGGTCCACAGGGAGTCGGCGATGCTTGCGCGGCGGCTCACCGGAATTGCCTGCGATGCGAGATTCGAACGGCCGCCGTCGGGGCTCCGGCCGGTCGCTCCGGACCTCGGCGCGATCAATGCGCTGTTCGACGAAGCTGGCATCGGCATGGCGTTGCGGCGGCAGGCGGAGCGGGTGTCCGATCTACGTGTCGAACCCCGGTCAATACCTGCGGAGTGGGCGCCGGCTCGAGCCTGACCCTCCATGCCCGACTGGCAGGCGATCCGTGAGGCATTGGGGGACCAGGGAATCGAGACGCCCGGAGGGCCCCCGCCGCAGCCGCTCGGGGGCGGCGACATCAGCGCGGCCTGGCGCACGACGACCGATCGCGGACCGATCTTCCTGAAAACCGGGGACGGTGCGGCGTTCGAACGGCTCGACGCCGAGGCGCACGGTTTGCGGGAACTGGCACAGACAAGGGCGGTGCGCGTGCCGAAAGTGCTGGCCTCTGGCCGGACCGACGACCATTCATTCCTCGCCCTCGAGTGGCTTTCGCTTAAGCGTCCGGACGCCGCAACGGCAAAGCTTATGGGACGCCAACTCGCGCAACAGCATCGGCAGCATGAAAAACAGTTCGGCTGGCACCGCGGCAACACCATTGGCAATACACCGCAAATCAATACTCGCGACGACAACTGGGTTCGTTTTTTCCGGGAGCGGCGCCTGCACTTCCAGCTCGAACTTGCGGCAGAAAACGGATTCGGCGGTGAACTGCAGGATGGAGGAATGCGGCTTGCCGAAGGAATCGAACGTCTTTTCGACGACTATGATCCGCAACCGTCGCTGTTGCACGGTGATCTGTGGGGCGGCAACTGGGCATCGGTGGAAGGCGAACCGGTGATTTTCGATCCGGCCGTCTACTACGGCGATCGCGAGTCGGACATCGCCATGACGCGTCTCTTCGGCGGTTTCGGCAAGGAGTTTTACGACGCCTACGAAGAATCATGGCCGCTGGCAGCCGGACACCAGCGGCGCTTGCCGTTGTATCAGCTCTACCATGTGTTGAATCATCTGAATCTGTTCGGCGGGGCTTATCTAGGTCAGTCGCTTCACCTGATGCGCAAACTCAACAGACCGACGTCCGGTCGGGAGTGAGTCTGGACATGTGCCGGACTCGCAACAATCTGCTAGAGCGCTTCGTATTCTCCGGATTCCTCGACGATGTAGGTTTCGCCCAGGAAATCCTCATCGAACAGATAGAGTCGCGTGCCCTCCGGCGCCGCAAGTTCGGCAAACGCCCCCTCGAAACCGGGAAACAATTTGTGGCGCATGTCGTGCAGGTCGATCGCCGATTGCAACGCTTCCTTATCGCGGCATTTGAAACACAACGAAGGTTGCTTCAGTGCGATACTTTCACTCAGACCCAGGGACATGCCGTCGGTATCGAAGCGCATGTGAGTCGTCGGTTCCTCGCGAAGGCGAAGCAGCACCGGCGCGAGAGGTGCCCAGAAACGACCGGCATGCATCGTGTTCTTGACCGGCAATGTCGTTTCGAACCATTCGCCGCACAGGGAACGGCGCATGTCGTCGACCACCGGCGAAAAGGTCCGCGCCTCCAGCATCGTAATCATGTGACCGTCGTAATCCGCGAAACCGAGTTGGTTGAATGCGTCTTCGTTGATCTGCATATACTTGAAATCGAACCCGTGATCGGTCATCGACCGGGCGTGGCTCGCGACGTCCGGATGCACGAACGTGAGCGCCGGACTGTCGAATTCACGATCGTGCAACCCGATGCAGAGTTCCCCGTCGCTGACAACGGCATATTTGTGACGCCACACGTCACCGATCGCCAGCTCGGTGAAACCGAGTGCCTTGTAAAAGGCCAGCGATGTCAGAATATCGCTCGTGCGAACGCTGAATTCGAGAAATTTTCCCAGCAAGTTCATTGCGCGCTGCCCAGAATGTTCGTGTTGCTCTTGTTGATGTTGTCACGGCCGGGAATGGCCGGCCGGTTGCGACAGTCTGACGACTCCACAGTCCAGTCTGCAATGTTTTTTTCAATGAAGCGGCTCAGGAAGTCCGTGTGATCGTCCCGCGCATTCAACGCCGGAATGTAGCGCAGCTCACCTCCCCCGGCGCCAGCAAACAACTGTGCGTAGCGCATCGCAATTTCTTCCAGGGTTTCCAGGCAGTCCACGGCAAAGCCCGGACAAACCACGTCGACTTTCTCCATGCCCTCTTTCCCCCATTGCTGCAGTGTTTCGTCCGTGTAAGGGCGGAGCCACTCCTGCCGTCCGATCCGGGACTGAAAACCGATTTGCCAGTCCCGGTCCGCGAGGTCCAACGCCTCGGCGACACGCCGCGACGTGATCCGGCACTGCTCGAGATACGGATCACCGTCATTGACCATCCGGCGCGGAAGCCCGTGAAACGAAAACAACAGGCGTTCGCCCCGACCGAACCGCTGCCGGAATTCCCGCACGCTGGCTGCGATCGCCGCGATATATCCCGGGGCGTCATAATAATGATTGATGAACCGGATTGCAGGTATATGGCGCCGCCTGGACAGCACCCGCGTAACCGAATCGAACACGGAGCCCGTGGTCGAGCCTGAATACTGAGGGTAAAGCGGCAGCACCGCGATTCGCGTGACCTGTTGCGCGTCCATTTTCTGGAGAGCAGACGGAATAGACGGGTTGCCGTAGGACATGGCCAGTTCCACCGTGACCGGACCTGCTGTACGGGCGGACAGTCGTTCACGAATCGCTGTGGCGACCTCGTTCGAGTACAGCCACAACGGAGATCCCCGCTCCGTCCATATCTTGCGATAAAGGGCTGCCGATCGGGCAGGACGAACACGCAGGACGAACAGTTGCAGTACCAGCCACCAGAACCAGCGCGGTAACTCGACCACTCGCGGATCCGAGAGGAACTGTCTCAAATAACGCCTGACCGCGCGCGGCGTCGGTGCGTCGGGCGTGCCGAGGTTGACAAGGAGAACGCCGACCGTCTCGGGCTGCCGATGCTCGACCTGCGGCAAGGATTCGAAGGACATCAGCTCTACAACATTGCCTCGATGAGCGCGGGTGGCGCAAGCCTTGAGCAACGTTACTAAATCGGCCGTTCCGATACCAGAGGAAGTCACGCGAGCGCGGCGTCACCCGCCGCGGCCGCGTGCCGTTCCGCGGAATGGTCTCGTGGTATATAGTCACTCGGCCGCCGGAATGATTCATGGAACCAGAACCGACAAAGGTCGAAATAAAAAACGAGCGCTGGATACTCATCCGGGACGTGCTCGTATTTCAGTGCAAGCTCGTTGTCGACGGTTTTCGCGACGTCGTTCTCCTGCCGGTCTCCCTGATCGTGGCGATCGTCAGCATGATCGGCAAAGGACCGTCTCCGGGTTCCGAATTTTACGACCTCTTGCGTCTGGCCCGGCGCAG
>JBOHZD010000299.1:0-7527 GCA_050738315.1 Woeseiaceae bacterium | reverse complement strand
GGCGATCGGCAGATTGAGATCGGACTGCGTCAACATGCTTCTTACATGCGACGGCATGTCGTCGGGACCTTCCGCCGTGTGCGTGAACATCGGGTCGCCGTCGGGCACCTGCCGTTCCATGAAGGTTTCGAGGTCCCGCCGGACCGCGGGATCGGCATTTTCGCACAAGACCAGCGAGGCGCTGGTGTGACGGATGAACACGTGACAGATGCCGGTCCGGATCCCCGACGCGCGAATGGCCTCTTCGATCCTGTCGGTGAGCTCGAAGGTGCCGCGGCCCGTGGTGGAAACGCTCAGTTCCTGTTGCTTGAACATCTGCCTATTTAATTTTCAGCGACTTACAATGGAAAGTTAAAGTTGCAAATGGGAAGCCGCCGTCAGCCGGGAGGCGGCTCTTTTGGCCCTGTGTACGGCTCGCCGTAGCGCAAGCGAATGGTCTTGGTTTTGCCGAACCAGGGAATCGAGATGATGTAGATATTATCGTATTCGCCTTCCGCGATGGGCGGCACTTTCTTGCTGGCGCCCAGTTCGGCGATCAGCTCCGGAATCGTATTGCTGTGCCCGACGACCAGAACGATCTTGCCCTTGTGGCTCTTCAGAATGTTATCAAGCACCGCCTCGTATTCTTGGGGATCCGGATCGTAGCGGTGGATCGGCAGGTCCAGCGCCTCGGCCAGGGGCCGGGCGGTTTCGAGAGTCCGTTTGAAGGGTGTCGAATAAATCGCGTCGACGCCGGCAACGACGTCGGCATCGACCAATTGACGCGTCAGTTCGGCGACGCGCCTCCGTCCTGCCGGCGAGAGCCCGGGATCGTCCGGAGGCTGCAGAGCTTTCTCGGCGTGCCGCACGAAAATAAGGGTCGTGGTCGCCTGGGACTCGAAAAACCACGCCAGTCCGATCGCCACCGCGACGTAGACTACGACAATCTGGATTCGGCGCCGGCGCCGCCTTTTTCGGCGGTCTGATTCTGACATCCCGTTTTGCATGAAGGGCGAGCTTACGGGGTTTCAGGGCCGGTGACTACGCCCTCCCGCCCCGGGAGTCACTCATGATCTTCCTTACGCTCACGCTCGCTGCGGGTCGGCACCGTGTAATACTCGCCATCGATAATCTGTGGATCACTGCCACCTGACCCTGCTTTCCCGCCGGCATAAAAATCTTTGTGGATCTTGCGAGTGTGCCACCAGATCCGAATTCCGACGATACCTGCCAATACGAGGACGATGCTCGCGACCACGAGAAAGGCCACCAGCCCGAGCACGAACATCGCACCGACTGCCAGCACGCCGACGACGATCATCAGTGCATTGGCAAGCGGATTCCCGGCGGGCATGGGCCCGTATCTGATTTTGCGGTTCAAATCGCTCTCACTGGTTTAATTCGCCTCCCGCGGCTCCGCTGCGGACATAGAAACCCTCGAACCAGGGTTCCCAGGATCGACCGCCGTCGTTCGACTGTTCGAAAAACTGACGAACGCGGCGGTCGGGCAGCAGCGTCCAGAGGCCTCGGAACGGTGCGGTCGTGCCGTTCGACACGGAGTGGATCTGCCCTGTGAGCAGCATACCATCCTCGGTCAGGCCGCCGCGAATATTGATCTGGCCGCCGCCGTCATCGGTCCACAGTTGCACCCATTGGCCGCTCTCCATATCCCGGTAATTCATGCTCAGGCCGGTGTTGCCGCCCGCCCCGGTCCAGTTTTCGATCAGCACGCAGCCTTTCTGTGCCGGCTCGATACGATTGTGGCCGGCCAGCTTCCCCTCAGCCGTGAATACGTCCCACTCCCCGATCCAGAAATCGAATTCGCGGAATTCTTCCCGCTCGGCACACGGGTTCGCCGCAGCCTCTGCCTGGGCGGCCGGCTCATTCGCCGGCAACGGAGTTGCCAAGGCGCACGCGACAAGGCCAAGTCCGGCCAGCGCATGCGCCGTTTTCATTGCTGTGTTCATGGTTTCCCCCATCGTTCAACTGAACTGCGGCGAATAAGACAGTCCCGGCGCCGCGGGGTTCGGCCTTATTCCCCGAGCGACGGGTGCCCCGTCCCGTATCAGCCGATTTCCGGTTGAATCCGGGCTGCGCGCGACGCAGAATGCGCCGCTCCAGCCGTACTCACGGAGAGGTGGCAGAGCGGTTGAATGCACTGGTCTTGAAAACCAGCAAGGGTTAACAGCCCTTCGTGGGTTCAAATCCCACCCTCTCCGCCAATCGATCAAAAAGGCCCGCCGCCGAGCCGGTTTTGTTGGCGCGCCGCACGCTATCAATCCGTCGCCGGATTGTGTTTAATAGCTCTTCGTACATCCTGCCGGGGGGCGACAGTCAGGTGCCTGCCAAAATCGCGCTTCGCAACCTGATAGAGCAAGTGGCCAACGCCACCTCGCTGCCGGAAGTCTATGACAGCGCTCTGGCATGCCTGCGGGAAACACTGGAAGTCGACCGGGCGGCCCTGCTCGTCTGCGACAGCGAACGGGTCATGCGATTCGTTGTCTGGAGCGGCTTGTCGGAGTTTTATCGGAATGCCGTCCACGGTTATTCACCGTGGAGTCTCGAGGCCTCGAAGACCGATCCCGTGCTGGTCAGCGACGTCCGGGGCTATCCGGACTTCAAGTCCTGCCTGCCGCTCATGGAGCGCGAACAGATCCGGGCGCTGGCTTTCATTCCGCTCCGTTTCAGATCCGAACTGCTGGGCAGGATCGTGCTGTATTACCGTGAGCCGCACGAATTTTCCGCCGACGAAGTGGCGACCGCCGAGATTATTGCGGGCCATGTTGCATTCGCGCTCGAACATCATCAGGCTGCAGAGGAACTTGAGCGGCGGCTCAACCTGGAACTGGAATCGCGTCACGCCAAGGAATTCCTCGCGGACGCGAGCCGGGTGCTTGCAACCACGCACCGGCCCGAGGAGACGATCCGGCATCTGGCACGAATTGTCGTGCCGCGGCTGGCGGACTGGTGTGTCATCCAGGTGGTCGACGAGCACGGCTGCATCAAGCCGGTCGAAGTTGCCCATCGCGATCCCGCAAAGGTCGATCTCGCATGGTCCCTCGCGCGCCGCTGGCACGCCCCGTACGAACACGGGACGGCGGCGGATGCCGTGCGGGCCGGCAAGTCGACGCTCGTGCCGCGAATCGACCGCGACATGCTCGCGGCCCGCGCCAGGGACGCAGAGCATTTGCAGGCGCTCGAATCCTTCGGCCTCAATTCAGGGATTACGGTTCCGCTGCAGGCCCGCGGCCGTATCCTCGGGGCGCTTACCGTCATGTCGGCCGAATCGAAGAAGGTCTTCGAGCGGCAGGATTTGCGCTTCGTCGAAGAGATCGCGAGCTGGGCGGCACTCGCCATCGACAACGCGGAATTGTACCGGCAAACGGAAGACGCGCGTGCCGTGGCCGAGCGCGCCCGCGGCCGGCTGCAGACACTGGCGGAAGTGCACGACGATCTCGTCGCCTCGCTGGATCCGGACGCCGCGCTGCGTCTGCTTGCAAAACGACTTGCCGGAACACTTGCGGATTATTGTATTACCTACGCATTCGACGGCAAGGCGATACGGCGCCTCGGTGCGGCGCACCGGGATCCGGAAAAATTCAAACACCTGGAGGCATTGTGCGAGGCGGCACCGCCGTCCGTGGAGGATGACTGGGGCCCCGGGGCGGTCATACGCCGGGGCGAAGCAATGCTGGCGCGGGACATTTCGCAGGAGTTCATCGAAGAGCGTGTGCAAAGTGAGCACCACCGGCATGCAGTTCGCCACCTCGATCCACGCTCCGCCATGTTCGTACCGCTGCGCGCGCGCGGCCGTACCGTCGGCGCGATCGCGCTAATGGCCGACGCAGGATCGGAACGGGAATACGATGCAGACGATCTCGAGCTGGTACGGGAAATCGCAAGCCACGCCGCATTGCTGGTTGACAACGCGCGCCTTTACGCAGAGGCGAGAACGGCGATTCGCGCACGCGACGACATGATCGCGGTTGTGTCGCACGATCTGAGAAATCCTCTGCAATCCATTTCGAGCGCGGCTGCCGTGTTGCAGCTCGACCCGCCTGCAAACCGCCGGTCGAAGAGTGCCGCGGCCATACAGCTTGCAACCCAACAGATGGACAGGTTGCTGCAGGACCTGCTCGATATCGCACAGATCGATGCAGGTCAGTTGTCGGTGAATCGGGAAAAAACAGAGATTGCATCACTGATCAAGGAAGCGCGTACCTTGTTCTACCCGTTGGCCAGCGAGAGAGCCATACGGCTCCATTGCAGCATCGCGGACGGCTTGCCCGCGGTCTATGTCGATCGCGGCCGGATATTGCAGGTGCTGTCCAACCTGCTCGGCAACGCGCTGAAATTCGTCCCCGCAGGCGGCCGCATCGAACTCGGCGCTGCGATGCAGAACGGCAGGGTCCGGATCGCCGTCGCGGATACGGGACCCGGCATCGATCCGGCCAACGTAGCGAAAGTATTCGAGCGTTTCTGGCGCGCGGATCGTCGCAAGGAACGAGGCGCGGGTCTCGGACTGGCCGTCGCGCAAGGCATCGTGCACGCACACGGCGGGGAGATCGGCGTCGACAGCCGCATGGACGAAGGCAGCACATTTTACTTCCTGCTCGACGCCGTCCCGGTGGTCCAGGCCGGCACACAGGCGCACGCGCCCGGTCCGATCCTCGTGGTCGACGATGACGAACCGTTCCGGCAGGAAATCGTCGAAGTTCTACGCGGTTCCGGATACGAAGTGATCAGCGCCGGCGACAGCCGCGAAGCGCTCGAGTACCTCGAGGGAGAATCGACGCCTGCCCTGGTGATACTGGACGGCATGACGCCGCTCATGGATGGCCGCAGTCTTTACGATGCGGTCAAAGGCGAACCGCGTCTCGATTCGGTGCCGCTGGTACTGTCTTCGCACTTCAACGAATTTCAGCTCGATGAATCAGTACCGGGCGCAGCCGGCTATCTTGAAAGACCGGTGCGCCCGAGTCAATTGCTCGGCCTGGCAGCCGCACTTTGCCGGCCGGCAGACAACCGCAACCCGCGTTTGAACTAATTCCCCGGAAGACGGCATGGGCACAAAAATAAGTCGACGAGACTTCGTCATCACGAGTGCGGCCGCGGGGCTTGCCGCCGGAACACCGATGAAAAGCAGCGCACAGACAACCACACCGAAAATACGCACCAGCGTCAACCCGGTCGTGATTTCCGCCAGCAACGGTTACACGATGAAAAACGGCGGCAAGCTGAACTGCGTCGAGACTGCATTCGAGCGCATCGTCCAGGGCGACGACGTGCTCGACTCGCTGATCGCGGGTGTCAATATCGTCGAACTCGATCCCGAGGATGCAACTGTCGGTTACGGCGGCCGCCCAAACGCCGACGGCGTCGTGCAGCTGGATTCATGTTGCATGCATGGCCCGAAAAAACAGGCGGGCGGCGTCGCAGCGCTCGAAGGCGTCAGGACTCCCTCACTTGTGGCAAAAGCCGTCATGGAGCATACCGATCATCACCTGATCGTCGGTCAAGGCGCGCAGGAGTTTGCGCGCAATATGGGTTTCGAAATCGAAGATGACCTGAATACCGAAAAATCCCGGCAGTTGTGGCTCGAATGGAAACGCCGCATCGACCCCGAGCATTACCTCGACCCCGAGAAGCGCTTCGAGGCCGGGCGACGGGCCGCTCTCGACATGGTTCGCGAAGGGCTGATACCGGAAGAGGAGTATTACGGCACGATCAATTGCAACGGTGTCAGTCCGCACGGCGAGATCTGCGGCGTGACCACGACGAGCGGGCTGGCCTGGAAAATACCCGGCCGCGTCGGCGATTCCCCGATCCTCGGCGCCGGTCTTTATGTCGACGGCGATGTCGGTGCAGCCGGCTCGACGGGTAGAGGCGAAGCCAACCTGTACGGCCTGTGTTCGTTTTTCATTGTCGAGGAAATGCGCCGCGGCCGGCATCCGAAAGACGCCGGCATGGAGGCGCTCCGCAGGATCAAGGGCAATTCGATCGAACCGCGGCTGCTGAACGAGCGCGGGGAACCGAATTTCAACGTCAAGTTCTACATTGTCGACAAGATTGGACGATACGCCAGCGTTGCGTTGTATGCAGGCGACGATACGGCGCGCTTTGCCGTGTGTACAGAGCGCGGCGCCGAGCATCCGATGCTGGAAGCTCTGCTGGAGGGAACGGCAACCGGATGACGGCGCTCGTGCCGTCCCGCCTCCATTCGCAGGCCGTCGGCTGCATCGAGGTTATGACAAATAAATCTCATGCCGTCTCGATGGTATAATGACGGGACCCGTTCACGTAGAGGAAGTATCAGGATGAACGACAACGTCAACTACCTGGCGCCGGTATCCGACCTGGCCGTCGAGAATCGCTCCGATTTTATCTGGAAGTGTTATGCGCACGTCGTCGGTGCCATTCTCGCATTTGCCGCCATCGAAGTTTATTTCTTCCAGTCCGGCATCGCTGCCGCGATCGCCGGGCCGATGCTTGAGAATTGGCTGCTTGTACTGGGCGGTTTCATGCTTGCCGGATGGGGCGCCTCGCATGTCGCTCATCGCGTGCAATCGAAACAGGCGCAGTACGCGGCGCTTGCACTATTCATCGTCGTCGAAGCATTGATTTTCGCGCCGCTGCTTTTCATCGCGAACGCGACGGCGCCCGGTGTCATCGACAGCGCAGCTGGTGTAACGATACTCGGCAGTGTCGGTCTGGTTGCCACGGCCATGATTACGCGCAAGGATTTTTCGTTCCTGCGGGGCCTGCTGGTCTGGGTCGGAATTCTTGCGATGGTAGGGATCGTTGCGAGCGTCATCTTCGGATTTGCACTCGGAACCTGGTTTTCGGTGGCGATGATCGGCTTCGCCGGCGCGGCCGTCCTCTACGATACCTCCAACATCATGCATCATTATCCGGCGGACAAGTATGTTGCCGCATCGATGGCTCTGTTTGCTTCGATTGCACTGATGTTCTGGTACGTCCTCAGGCTGTTCATGAGCCGCGATTAGGCGGTTTTCGCACCGGGGGGGCACCCGCGGGTCGCCCGCATGCCGGGCTCCTACAGCTCCAGCAGCCGGCGGTAGAGATCGGACCGCGGCTTGCCGGTGACGGCGGCGGCGACGGCGGCAGCGGCTCGCTGCCCTCGACCAACACCAAGGCGGTGGCGACGTTCCAGTCGCTCGGCCTGTACTGGAAGCCGCCTTCCAACCCCGGCTCCGCGGGCTGCGAGTTGCGCTTCCGCAAGGTCGGCGACGCTTCCTGGAAGCAGGGCTTCCCGATGTGGTACGACTCGCGCAACGGCGAGTGCCGCGGCAGCGCCATGCTGCTGCAGCCGGGAACCGAGTACGAGGTGCAGTTCGCGATGCCGGGCAAGTCGCCCGCCGCGGGCCTGAAGGCGAAGACCTGGTCGGAGAACTTCCCGATCGCCAGGACCGTCCAGGTACAGAGCGGCTCGCAGACCCTCAGGATCACCGAGGGCGGCACGAAAGACGGCTACGTGCTCTACACCGGGCCGGCCACCCTCGACGCCGGCAACGCGCAGAACTACAA
>JBOHZD010000298.1:0-5460 GCA_050738315.1 Woeseiaceae bacterium | reverse complement strand
TTGCGGTGGCCGAGGAGGCCAGCGCGCGCTTCGGATGGCCTCTGCATGCGATCGAGAACTGCAACGACGATCCTCCAATCGAGCAACCCGATGCGCTGCTCCGAACGCTGCGTATTGCGCTCGACGGCGTCTGATTGTCGGGACCAAAAGGAACCTTAAAGGAGGTCGCGATGACCAGGGCAATCGATGCAATCGTCGTGGGCGCGCGCTGCGCTGGTTCGCCCCGCGAAGATTTCGCCGTCGAGGAGGTGTAGTGCATTGGCAACTGTTGATTTCAGCCTGCTGCGTGCCCGGTCGGAAAGGTAACGCGAAACTCGGCGCCCGGATCCCGATTCACGACGTCCACACTGCCCTTCATCGCCAGGGTCAGCTGGTGCACGATGGCGAGGCCGATGCCCGTACCGACCGTCTCCCGCGTCAGCTCGTTCTCCGAACGGTAGAACAGTTCAAAGATCTTCTTCATCTGGTTCCTGGGCACCCCCGAGCCGAAATCGCGAACGCTGAATACGACTCGCGTGTTGCCGAGCAGGTGGCTGCCGATCTCGATCTTCCTGTTGGGGGCGCCGGCCGAGAACTTGAGAGCATTGTCGACGAGATTGATGACGATCTGGAGGAAGCAGTCTTCGTCGACCAGGACGACGGCATGCTCCGCCCGCTCGTCGCGAGCGTACGCCAGTTCGAACTGCGCACGCTGAACCTGGCTCGATATCTTCGACTCGACGCTCTCCATCAGCTCGCTCACCGTCGCGGGCCGCAACGCGATGTTCGACTCGTCGCGCGTGATGTTGGCAAGTTGCAGCACATTGGAAATCAGGCGCGTCAGCCTTTCGCTTTCGTCGTGGATATATTCATAGTACTGCTGGCGCTTGTCCTCGCTGGCCCAGCCTTCCTTCAGCATCTCGCCGTACATGCGAATCGACGTCAGTGGCGTCTTCAGCTCGTGACTGACAGCCGACACGAAATCCTGCTGCTGGCGCGCCAGGCGCAACTGGCCCGTTGCCAGGCGATGCAGACCATAGAAGCCGCCCAGGAACACGGCCGCCAGCAGCAAAGTTACCCAGCCGAGAACCCGGGCGCCGGGGCCCGGCGGCAAGTGCCTGATGCTGAAGATCAGCCCGAGGCTGTCGAGCGGCGCTGACAGGTGACCGCGGTACAGCAGCGTGCCTTCCAGTTCCTCGCCGACGCTCCGGTAGCCTTCCTTCTGCCCGATTGGCCCGCGGAGAACGTCGTCGTACCAGGCGACGATGAGTTCGCTCATGCCCGCCAGTGCTGCCGCCTCGAAAGGATCGGCGATCGCTGCTTCGAGAAAGGGATCGGGATCAATCAGGATGCCCTGGATGAAGCGCTGTCCGTCACGCCAGACCTTGCGGAACAGCACGAAATGGCCGCTGTCGAGCAAGCTGAATTCGAACGGGTCGAGCTCGCTCTCGAACGTGCTGATGCGCAGGTCGCCGCCTTCCCTGTCCGGGCTGAACGGCGCGTTTTCGTCCGGGGCGCCCGCAGGAAGTGCCGTCTGCTCCGTTCGCTTGGTCCGCCGTTCGGGTCGAGGCGCCGCGGCCTGGCGTGCGGTCTCTTCCTGCAACTGGCTGAGCTTTTCACGATAGGCCGGTTCGAGATTGAGATCGGCGACTTTGGCAACAGCATCCTTATGTTCACGCGACGCTGTCATCTGGTCGCCGACGGCCGGGCCGGCATCCCTCTCGATGCTCGTGCTGACGCCGGTGACGCTCGGTGGCTCCTTGTTGAGGTCGTCGAAGACGCGTTGGCTGTAGCCCGCCTGCGGCGGCGGCCTCGATGCGCGCTCGGCCGCACGGGTGGAAACCCGGTTGTCGCCGATGGCGCCGGCCTCGTCGCCGCGACTGTACTCGAGTCGCGCCGGTCGGTACCGCACCAGGCGGTTGTCACTCAGAATGTCGCGGAGCCGATCCGCCAGTTCGAGCCGCCCCGCGTACTCCGCCGCATCGATGCCGACCGACACGGGTGCCGTGCCCTCCGGCGGCAGCAGTGGCGTGCTGAATTCGCCTTTCGCGTCCACCTGGAAATAGCCGATGACGCCCGGCGGACCGGTTTCGACCGGGTATGCGGCGAGCGGCGAACGCTGCCGGAAGTTGGCACTCGGGTTGCCCGCGAGCACCAGGAACTCGTAGTCGGCGAACGACCGTTGCTCCGCCTCGACGATATGCTCTTGCAGAACCTCGTCGATGCGCCGCGTCAGCTCTTCCGCCATGCCGCGGTACTGGTAATACGCCTCCCACTTGAGTTGGCCGTAAGCCTGCCAGATGAGCACGGCGGTGGGCACGGCGAGTGCCAGAAAGAAGGCGGACAGCAGCAACTTGAGGCGGCGGCCATCGAAGTTCTTGAGGATCGAGGCAGGAAGCATGGGCGCCCTCAGCCGCTCGCGACCAGCAAACGGTAGCCCGCGCGTCGGACCGTGATCAGATTGTCCGGCTCCCTGGGATCTGCCTCGATCTTCCGGCGCAACTTCGCGATGTGAATGTCGACCGTTCGCGTCTCGATCCCCAGGTTGCGGGCATAGCCCCACACCTTGTTGAGAAGTTCCTCCCTGGATACGGCACGCGCCGAGTGAGCTGCGAGATATTGCAGAATATCGATCTCACGCCGCGTAAACGTGAGCTCGTCATCGCCCGCGCGGCCATTGAGGTTGCGCGTGTCGATAACGACACCGCTCATGAGGGTGATCATGCTTGCCTGGAGCCGACCGCCCTCGGAGCGCCGCAAAACGGCCTGTACGCGCAATACGAGCTGCTGGATCGAAAACGGCTTGGCCACATAATCGTCGGCGCCAAGCTTCAGGCCGTGAATGATTTCCTCGTCGCTGCTCTTGGCCGTCAGCATGATGATCGGCTGGTTGCGGTCCGCAGCCCGGATCGCATCGCAAACGTCGAAGCCGTTCATGCCGGGCAGCATGATGTCCAGCAGGACGAGGTCGTACCGGCCGGTCAGGGCTTTCTCGAGACCGGCATTGCCGTTGCCGCAACTGTCGACATCGAAGCCATGATAGACAAACACGTCGATGAGACCGTCGCGTATGGCGGCCTCGTCCTCGATGATCAGTAACCGGCTCTTTCTGGTCATTCGGCAAGGCTATCAGGCCGCTCTTTCCGCAACAGTGATCCAATGTAAATTCTTTGTAAATCCCGCGGCGCAGGTTTTACCGAGATGCGCCTGTGTTGCGTGCGCGGCGTCTCCTAGGATGAGTTCCGCTTCGACAGGAATTCGACTGGCAGGAGATGCACGATGGCACTTATCACCCGGATATCGCGGCTGTTCAAAGCCGATTTTCATGCGGTGCTCGACCAGATCGAGGAGCCGGACCTGCTGCTCAGGCAGGCGATCCGCGAAATGGAAGATGATCTCGCCGCGCGGGAGCAGCGGACGCGCATCGCTCTCCACGAGCAGGAAGAGCTGCGGGCACGAAAGCACGATCTGTCGCAGTCGCTGACCGAGCTCGATGAGGAGCTGGATCTCTGTTTCAGGTCCGGCAAGGCCGATCTGGCCCGGAATTTCGTCCGGCGCAAACTCGAAGCGCAAAGGCTGGACAGGCACCTGGCCAGCCGGGAAACCGGCATCGACAAATATCTCGGTGAACAGCGCACGATGCTCGACGAACATCGAATGACGCTGGACGGCCTGAGGCAAAAGGCCGAGATCTTCAACCGCCGAACCCGGGAGCCGTGCGACAACGCTGGCGTCGTGGACGCCTTCGGCCGTGACCTGGCCGTCGGCGACGACGAAGTCGAGGTCGCTTTCCTCCGTGAGCAGGCAAGGAGGCGCTCGTCATGAAACGACCGTCATTCTTTCCGGGGGTCGGCGTTGCGCTGGTGCTGGCTCTGGCCGCGGGTGCCGTATTCGCCGGCCTCTCGCCCCTCCTGGGCGTCGGCAGCACGTTGCGGCTCCTGATTCCGGCGCTGGGACTTGCCTACGTGATTTGGCTGCTTCGCGGCAGCGCCGAAACGATCGGGCGCGTCACCACGATCGTGTTCTGGTTCCTCGCTTCCGCAGTCATCTGGTTCCTGGCACCGCCCATTGCCGTCTACGTACCGGCACACGCCGGCATGCTGTGGCTCGTCCGTTCACTTTACTTCCATGCCGGCCTCTTGCCCGCCGTGCTCGATCTTGGCCTCAGCGCACTGAGCGTGTCGGCGGCCAGCTGGGCCATCACGCGGTCGGGCAGTGTGTTCCTTGCGACCTGGTGCTTCTTTCTCGTGCAGGCAATGTTCGTTGTCATTCCATCGAGGCTGCGGGCGCGATCCCCCGCTGATGCTCCCGCAACCGGCGACGAGGCATTCGAGTGCGCGCGCCGCCGCGCGGACGCCGCGCTGCGGCAACTCTTTACACGCTGACCCATCCACCAGAGGACATCATGATGAAGACCACGATACTGGCGACCGCTCTGCTGGCGACAACGTTCGGGGTGGTTATTGCTTATCCGACCATCCAGGCGAAGTACGTCGACGACCCGCTGCCGACAAATACTCTTATCGCGCCGCAAGGCACGCCGAAAGTCGACGTCGTGTTCGTGCTCGACACGACCGGCAGCATGAGCGGCCTGATCCAGACGGCGAAGGACAAGATCTGGTCGATTGCGACGACCATGGCCTCGGCACAGCCGACTCCGGAGATCCGGATAGGGCTCGTTGGCTACCGCGACCACGGGGACCAATACGTCACCCGCGTCATCGACCTGTCATCGGATCTCGATTCCGTCTACGCGAAACTCATGGACTTCCACGCGGATGGCGGCGGTGATACGCCCGAGAGCGTCAACGAGGCGTTGCACGACGCCGTGCACCGCATGTCATGGAGCCAGGACGAGCAGGCGTACCGCGTGGTGTTCCTGGTCGGTGACGCGCCGCCGCACATGGATTACCAGGACGACGTCAAGTACCCGGAGATCCTCGCCGCCGCGAGAGCCAAAGGCATCATCGTCAACACCGTGCAATGCGGCGGCCTTCCCGACACCATAGCCCCGTGGCAGCAGATCGCGAGCCTCGGCGACGGCAGCTACTTCCAGGTCGAGCAAGCAGGCGGCGCGGTGGCATTCGCTACGCCCTTCGATGACGAAATCGCCACCCTCTCGGCACGCCTCGACGGCACGCGGCTGTATTACGGCAGCGAGGAAGAGAAAGCCCGCATGCAGAGCAAAGTCGAGGCCACCGAGAAGCTCCATGCGGGGGCATCCGTCGTCTCGAAAGCCAGGCGCGGCGCGTTCAACGCCTCTGCGGCCGGTGATACGAACCTGCTCGGGGAAAAGGAACTCATCGCCGATGTCACGAGCGGACGCGTGGAGCTCGATGACATCGCGCCGGCCGCGTTACCCGAACCCCTGCAGGCCATGGCACCCGCGGAGCAGGAGGAAACGATCGCGCACATCGCCGCTGCACGGGCCGAGCTCAGGAGCGAGATTGCCCGGCTGGCCGGGGAACGCGACGAATACCT
>JBOHZD010000297.1:0-2822 GCA_050738315.1 Woeseiaceae bacterium | reverse complement strand
GGACTTTTGCGCAGGGACGTTTCCGAAGGGCTACAACCTCGAGGGCGTCAAGATTGTCTTCGATGGCGCCAACGGCGCCGGCTACAAAGTCGGGCCGCGCACCCTGACCGAGCTCGGCGCCGAAGTCATACCCATCGGCTGTTCACCGAATGGACGCAACATCAACCTGGGCTGCGGCTCGACCGAGCCGGGCCTGCTGCAGTCGACAGTCCCTGCGCTCAATGCGCAGGTCGGGATCGCGCTGGACGGCGATGGCGACCGCGTCGTGATGGTCGACGAGACCGGCCGGATCGTCGACGGTGACCAACTGCTGTTCATTCTTGCCGGCGCCATGAAGCAGGAGGGCCGCCTGAAAAGCCCGGTGGTCGGCACGGTGATGAGTAATCTCGGCCTGGAGCACGCCTTGCAGCGCCAGGGCATCGAGTTCTGCCGCGCGCGGGTGGGTGATCGCTATGTGCTCGAAACGCTGCGCGAGACCGGCGGCACGCTCGGCGGCGAAACGTCCGGACATCTCATCTGCCTGGACCAGACCACGACGGGCGATGGCCTGGTTTGCGCCCTGCAGGTGCTGGCCGTCATGAAGAAAAGCGGCAAACGGCTCTCCGAACTGGCAGCCGGCATGCCGAAGTATCCGCAAAAGATGGTGAATGTGCGGACCGAAAAGCCCGTGGACCTGCAAGCTTCGAAGGAGATCCAGAGCGCTGTGAACGAAGTCGAGACGGAGCTCGCCGAGTCGGGCCGGGTGGTATTGCGGCCGTCCGGCACGGAACCGGTCATCCGGGTCATGGTTGAGGGCGAAAACGAACACCAGGTACTGGCACTTGCCGAGCGGCTCGCCGCGGTGGTGGCGGCTGCGGCCACGTGAGCGGATTCCCACGAGATCGCGGCGATCGGACTGGCCACAGGACAGGCAATGGATGAGCGACGGGACGATTGTCACACGACCCTGACCCCGGTATCCTTGCGCGCCTTTTGACACCTCGGTAATGAGAGCGAGCCATGCGGGATTACCTGGTCGCCGGTAACTGGAAGATGAATGGCAGCGCCGCCGGGAACGGCGAGCTGCTTGGCGGAATCCTCTCCGGCCTGCCAGCATCGCCTTCCGTCAAAGTACTGATTTGCCCGCCGTTTCCGTATCTCGAGGCGGTGCGCCGGCAAGTCGCGGGAACGGAGCTGGCGCTCGGCGCTCAAAACGTATCGGAGCACGCTTCGGGGGCCTACACGGGCGAAGTGTCGGCCGCGATGTTGAGAGAGATCGGATGCGAGTACGTGATCGTCGGCCACTCGGAACGGCGTGCCCTGATGCACGAGTCGAGTGCCACGGTCGCCGCCAAGTTCGAGGCCGCGCTCGCCCATGAGCTCACGCCAATTCTGTGTGTGGGCGAGACGCTGGAGCAACGGGAGTCCGAACGGACGGAAGCGGTCGTCGACGAGCAGCTCGAAGCCGTGCTCGACAGGGTCGGTGTCGAAGCATTCAGAAGTGCGGTGATCGCTTATGAACCGGTCTGGGCCATTGGGACAGGCCGCACCGCAACGCCCGAGCAGGCCCAGGAGGTGCACCGCCACATCCGGCAAGGGCTCGCCGCCAGGAATGCCGCGATCGCCAGGGGAACGCAGATCCTGTATGGCGGCAGCGTAAAGGGCGATAATGCCGCCGGCTTGATGTCGATGCCGGATATCGACGGAGGATTGATTGGCGGCGCGTCATTGAAGGCTGACGAATTCCTGGCGATTGCCCGGGCAGCCGGTGCGGCGACCAACCATTGAGGTACTGATGAGCACGCTAGAAACAGTCGTACTGATTATCCACACCTTCCTCGCGGTGTTGCTCATCGTGCTGATCCTTTTGCAACGCGGCAAGGGCGCCGATGCGGGTGCGGCGTTCGGTGCCGGTGCGTCCGGCACGGTCTTTGGCGCCCGTGGCTCCTCCAATTTCTTCTCGCGGGCGACGGCCATACTCGCAACCGCATTTTTCGCGAGCAGCCTGGTACTGGCCTATATGAGCAGCCAGCATGCCGACGCACCGAAGAGCCTGCTGGACAATGCACCGCCGGCCGAGCAGCAACCGGGCACGCCCGATACCACGACGGAATCCGGCGAAGTACCGGAGATGCCCGCGCTTCCGGACGACCAGGAGCCGGTACCGGACGACCCGGCGGCGCCGCAACCCGACGCTGAATTGCCGGCTCTGGAGACTGAGAAAGAACCCGCCGGCGACGACGAATCGTAGAAGAATGCCCGTAAAATAGTGGACGGATTGCCGATGTGGTGGAATTGGTAGACACGCTGTCTTGAGGGGGCAGTGGCGAAAGCTGTGCCGGTTCGAGTCCGGCCATCGGCACCACAACAGGACCCTCGGGGTCGCATCGAAGTTTCTGTTTCAAGATCAGTGCGCTTTGAAACAGAAACACCGATTCGACCCCGACTTCGTTTGGGGCTGTTACGCGTCTGACAGACTGATACAATTAGCGGTTACATGTAATCATTCAGGACAGGCAAGAACTTCATGTTGCAAAACTACGTGCCGATACTGATCTTTCTCGGCATCGCAGGCGGGATCGGCGTACTGCTGCTCGCCCTGGGTTTCCTGTTCGGCCGCGGCAGGAAGGACGACGAAAAACTGTCGCCGTACGAATGCGGATTCGAGCCGTTCGACGACTCGCGCATGAAGTTCGACGTTCGCTACTACCTCGTGGCCATCCTGTTTATCATCTTCGACCTCGAAATTGCGTTTCTTTTTCCATGGGCTGTATCACTCGATTCTTTCGGAGGATTCGGGCTGATCGCCATGGCAATTTTCCTGTCGATTCTGGTGGTCGGCT
>JBOHZD010000296.1:0-8755 GCA_050738315.1 Woeseiaceae bacterium | reverse complement strand
ACCTCGTGGTTCACGAACTGGCTCGATCCGCAAAGAACGCCGGTGCGGCTCATGCTGTTTGTCCTCATGCTCGCCGGTCTGGTCCTTTCGACATCCATCCCGGAGGCCTTCGGGCCGCGAGGGCTCGCGGATGAACTCGTTCTTGCTCATCCCACCGGGTACATCGATCCCAGGTCAGCGGCGGCCATACTCGGCGGCCCGGCGCTGTACCTCGTCGGAAACATTCTGTTCAAGCAGACGATATACGGCAGGATGCCTCTTTCGCATCTTGTCGGACTCCTGTTGCTGGCTTCGCTGATCCCGCTGTCGATGGTTGTATCGCCTTTGATGCTCGGGGCCGGTGCAGCACTGGTGCTGGTAATCGTGGCAGCCTGGGAGGGGGCATCGCTTCGATAAACCTGCGTACTGTCTGTCAGTCCTCGTCTCCATTTTGGAGTGCCAGACGCGGATCAAAACGAAAGGGTTCGGCAGAAACAATTCTGACGTCTTTCATGCGTGGGTGTACCGGGTTGAGCATTGCGTTTTTGTCGTGCGGCGAAACAAGGGAAGGTGCCATGAGAATCAGCGCTGCTCCGCGCTCCAACCATGCATCGCCGGTTCGCTGGAACCAGGTCCGTCCATCCGCGCCCCGCCGGGCGGCGTTCGCAGGAATGTCGGCTGCTTCAATCGCTTCGTTACCGGCGTTTTCGGGCGCCTCGATCACAACCAGGGTGACGTTCCCGGGCAAACGCATTCTTAGTGTCGCTCCGAAGTGCACCAGCATTTCGAGAACACAGGTCGAAACATTGAGGCTCGTGTATACGACGCCGCGTCCACGGCCGGAGTTCCATCGGGCGCCGCTGTCGCGATTTCCGCTTCCATCCAGCCTTCGCGCATGCCGGCGCGAGGCGAGCCGATAGAGCCTCATTGACGTTAAGAGTAGTCGCCGTAATCGATCCGGCGCAGCACCAATTCGACGCGGCGGGCGCCCTCGTCGGTCAGGAGCAGATCGATCGGCGCATCGCCGCGGAGTCCCGGATTCTTTTCGTTCAGCCAGGTGTCTGCATCCTCCCGGCTTTGGAAAACTTCGCCCGCGTAGGATTTGAGCCGCGCGAGCCGCGCGAGGCGGTCGCCTTCCTCAACGCTCAGCGAGGTATGGTCGCGGACTTTGCGGGCGAAGGTGGATTTGGGGATAAACCGATGCACTTCGTCGAGGGCCAGGACGTCGTGGTCTACGGCGGACTTGACGAGCGCAGCGCTCACCCCATCGAGGATGGTCTTGTGGCTGAGGGCGCGGCTGAGGTCCTTGACTGTTTCTATACTCAAGGCAGCGGTTGATTTTCGCTTGGAGGCAGCCTTGCCGGCCTTTCGGCGGGGTCGGCCCTTCGCGGAAGCCTTGGTCCTGGCGGCAGAAACGGTCATATGTCAGTCCCATTTGGTCTGGAAATGGTACCATATAGGACGCTCGTTGTAACCGCCGACTCGAGTGGCCGATTTAAAAGGAGGGAATGACCATGACGTCTCCTTACGACCTCGTCGTCATCGGAACCGGCAGCGCCGCGACGGCTGCCGCCAATGCCGTGCAGGCTGCCGGCTGGCGTGCGGCGGTAATCGATTTCCGCCCGTTTGGCGGCACCTGCGTGCTCCGCGGCTGCGATCCGAAGAAGGTGCTCGTCGGCGCCGCGCGCGCCGCCGATCACATCGAGCGAATGCACGGCAAGGGCCTTGCCGGCAATGTGACTGTCAAGTGGCGGGAACTGATCGCCTTCAAGCGGACATTTACGGATCCGGTACCGCAGGAACGTGAGCGAAGCTACGCGGACCAGGGTATCGATACCTTTCGCGGCGCGGCACGATTCCTGGGCCCCACGTCGCTGGAGGTCGACGGCGAGCGCCTGGAGGCGCGGCATATCCTGATCGCCGCGGGTGCGGAGCCGATTCGGCTCGGTATCGAGGGCGAGGAACACCTGGTAACGAGCGAGGAGTTCCTCGCCATGGAGAAACTCCCGCGCCGCATTGCGATCGTCGGCGGCGGTTACATCGCGGCCGAGTTCTCGAATATCGCCGCCGTCGCCGGCGCCGAGGTGACCATTCTGCAGCGCGGCCATCGCATGCTGGAACATTTCGATCCCGAACTGGTTGGCTGGCTCATGGAAGGCTTCGAAGCGCGCGGAATCGATGTCCGGACTCAAACCAGCGCCGAAGGGATCGAGAAGACGCCAGCCGGCTACGCCGTCCGCGTGTCAGGGAACGGAAAATCCGGATCGGTTCAAGCGGACCTTGTCCTGCACGCGGCCGGACGAGCGCCCGCGCTCGCGGAACTCGATCTCGAAGCGGCCGGCGTGGAAGTGAGCAATGGCCGGCTGTGCCTGAACGACTACCTGCAAAGCACGTCCAATCCCGCCGTCTACGCCGCCGGCGACGCAGCGCAGGCAGGGCCGCCGCTGACGCCCGTGTCCGGCCACGATGCGAAGGTGGTCGCGGCAAACCTGCTCGAAGGCAATCACGTGAAGCCCGACTACCGCGGCGTGCCGAGCGTCGCGTTCAGTCTCCCGCCGATTGCCGCCGTCGGAATCGGTGAGCAAGCAGCAAATGAGGGCGGCAAGAAATTCCGCATGAAATGCCGGAAGGCCCCGGACTGGTATGTCGCGCGCCAGGAGGCGCAACCGACCTACGGCTTCAAGGTGCTGGTGGAAGAGGATACGGACCGTATACTTGGCGCCCATCTGGTCGGGCCGCACGCAGATGAGGTGATCAATCTCTTCGCGCTTGCGATTCGCCACGGCCTGACGGCCGAAGGTCTGCAGGCGACGATGTTTTCCTACCCCACCGGCGCTTCAGACATCGCCTATATGTTGTAGTACGGCAAATGACAACAGACCCAGAAGCGCCGTTGCTGCGATCACGGCCGGTATGGCCAGGCGCGATTTCGAGACGAACAGTACTGTCAGTACCACGGCGAACAGGATCACCGCTGCCAATCCTGTGAGACTGACCTTCAGCAATGCCAGCGTTGTCCCGGCAATCAGGCCGATCACGCCGGCCGTGACGCCCTCCAGGAAAAGTCGAATACGCGGCTGGTGTATCAACCTTTCCAGTGCGTCGTGGCCGATCAGGCTGAAGGCGAATGCCGGCAAAAAGATTCCGATGGTGATGGCGACGGCGCCCAGCGGGCCGCCGCCCAGATAACCGACGAATGTCGAAAAGATGATCAATGGCGCCGGCAACAAGCCGGACAGCGCGAGACCGTCGAGGAACTGGGCATTGCTCATCCACGCACCCTGCGAGACTGCATCGCGCTGTAGAAACGGGATCACGGTGTAGGCGCCGCCGAAAGTCAGCAGACCCGCTTTCAGTCCCGACCAGAACAACGCCCACAGGGGCATGCCTTCGCGGCGTAGAGCCTGGTCGGGGATCGCGCCGCCACTCAGGATATCGAGCCCGGCAGCTCCCCCTGTCCAGATGAAAAATCCGGCAAGACTCGCGATGGACACCGTCGACAGCGCCCACACCGTGACCTTGAATTGCCGGCGCGCCAGCAAGTAGACCAATCCACCCACCGAGAGGATGATTCCGAAATGGACCCCGGCCAACTGCGCCACGGTCGCCACGATTGCAATCCCCCACAGCCAACGATCAGTCACGACGTGGGCGCCGATGCGAAAAACCGCGCGCACGATCAGTGCCGCTACCGCAACCTGCATTGCTCCGAAGACGGCGGCCACCCAATGAGCCTTCAGGCCGTATCGCAGGTACGCCCACGAGAGCGCGAACATCAACAAAAAACCCGGCAGCATGAATCCGATTCCGGCGAGCACGCCGCCCCAGCGGCCGCGCGAACGCATACCGAAGTAGACACACAATTCGTGCGCTTCCGGACCGGGTAATACCTGGTAAACCGCGAGCACCCGATTGAAGTGCTCGCTGCTGACCCATCGCTGCTCGTCCACGAGTTCCTGTCGGATCATTGCGATCTGTGCGACCGGGCCGCCCCACGCCAGGGCACCGAAACGGAGAAACCTCAGAAACAGCTTGCTCCAGGCGTCTCGCGGGACCTGGTAGGTCACCGGTTGACCGTCGAACTCGTTAGATGCCGGGTGACTCAAGAGTCTCCGCCCGAGCGGTATCCCCGTAGCCGGCGTATAAACTGTCGAGGACTGTCGACATGACGTTCAGCAGCGCGTCGTCGTCCTGTGCCCGGGCACGCGCCCCGGCCATGATCGTGGCGAAGCCAGCCGCTTCCGGCACGGCGACGCCGCCGACATCGAGGTAATGCACCAGTCCGCTCAATCGCGCCAATCCTTCGTCGCCATCCAGGCCGAAGCTCGCGATGAGCACTTCAAAGGTGACACGGCCGCCGACATGGCTGAATTCGGCACCGTTGAAATCGAAGCCGATTGCCGAGGCGGGGCAATCCTCCGGCCGCTCCAACCAGATGTATGTCGCATCCGGATCGATGAAGCGGCGGATCAGCCACGCCGAGGCAACACGATCGACCCACAGGCGGCGCCGGGTTGCCCAGGTGCGCCCCCGGAAGTCGATGCGATCGAGGAGGGTGACGTCGCCCGGAACGGCCTGCGGCTCGTCGGGAGAGAAGCGCCGGTTGACGATCGTTTCAACGTCTTCGAGTGCCTGTTCCACCTGCGCGCGGGCAGCGCCGGGAAAGTAATCGATGGCAGTCAGCGCGGCAATTTCGCGCCGCAGGGTGGATAGCTGCCTTCGCGCATCAACTTCTCCGGCGGCTGACAGGCCGGACTTGAAAGTGCAGAGCTTCTCGAACAACCCCGCGTAATCGGCGCTGCGATCGAACGCAGCTTCCAGCTCCGCTTGCTGGTCCTCGTCCCGGCTGTCGAAGGCAAGGATTCGGGCCGTACCGCCGGCATCGTTGACCAACCCCGACTGCTCCTCGAACACCGTCGATGCGTGCTCAGAATGGGGAAGCACATACACACCATCCCGCAGCGCCCCGGCGCCGTTCGCCTTGAGGGCACGCCACAGCCGCATGCGGGCCGTGGGGTTTGGACCGGGCAGGCTGCTGACCACCATGAGCCATGCAGGAACGCCGTTCATGTAATAAATGATACATCTATGTTATACTCGCTACAACACATTCTGCCAACGCATCCAGGCCGCTGCGAGTGGCTGCTCCGGGAGGTCTTTATGAAATGGGTGACACGAGAGCGTCCGAAAATCGACCGGATCGCTTGCCCCTGGCTGATTACACGCTTCATCGATGAGGCACCCGAATTTCTGTTCGTGCCCACGGCGGAAGTGCTGAATGTGGCGGCGTCCACGGGCGCTGTTCCGTTCGACATCCCCGGAGTCGAATTGAGCCACGTCGGCGAGCTGTGCAGCTTTGACGCATTCCTCGACAAGTACGGCCTGGACGATCCGGCGCTGTCGGATCTCGCCCTCATCGTGCGCGGTGCCGATACCGCCCGTCTGGAGCTTGCGCCGCAGGCAGCCGGACTGCTCGCGATCTCGCTCGGGCTTTCACGTCGCTTTCCTGACGACCAGGAGATGTTGCGGCACGGCCTGGTCGTGTACGACGCGCTGTATGCGTGGACTCGCGATGCGCAAAACGAGATGCACAACTGGAATCCGCCGAAGTCCGATGCTTTAACCGGAGTTCGTCCGTAAAATAGCCGGCGTGCGCGCGCCAGCCCCCCAGCTACCGCTTTTTCCGGAAGCGATCGAACCCGGCAATATGCCGGGTTTTTCCGTGCGCAAGAGTGCGCGGGCGAAGCGGCTGACGATCAAGGTATTTCCGCGGGGACGGGTGGAAGTCGTCGTGCCCAAGCGCACCCGTGCCGCCGAAGTGCAGGCGTTCGTACGCGAAAACGCCAACTGGATTCGCGATGCACGCAAGGCGTTTGCGATGGATCACTCGCCGGAGTCGTTCGCGCTGCCGCAAAGAATCAACCTGCCCGGGGCCGGCCTCACGGTCAAGGTGCGTTACGAGCCGACACCCGGTGCGAAGTCCGTGCGGTTTCGTTTCAATGGCTCCGAGGTGTTACTCACAGGATGCATCGACAAGGAGCCGCTCTGCCTTGCAGCGCTGCGCCGCTGGCTTGCCTCGCTCGCGAAAGCCAGCTTCGAACCGCAGCTGCGTTCGCTGTCGCGCCAGATACATGCGCCGTACCGGAAAATGCAGGTGCGTGCGCAGCGGACCTGCTGGGGCAGCCGCAGCTCGACGGGTACGATCAGTCTGAACTTCTGTCTCTTGTTCCTGAAGCCGGCGCTGGTGCGTTATCTGATGATTCATGAACTCAGCCACGGGCGGCATATGGATCACTCGAAACGCTTCTGGAAGCTGGTGGCGCAATTCGAACCGGATTACCGGCGCCTCGATCGCGCGCTGACCGACAGCTGGCGCGATGTGCCGGCGTGGCTCGGCATTTATTGAACATGCGGGCGACCCCGGGTGCCAACACCCATCGCCCGCGGCCTACCCCTCGCCCAGCAACTCCCGCAGATTGATCACCTGCGCATTGGCGCGCGCCAGGTAGTTCGCCATCACCAGGGAGTGGTTGGCGAACAGCCCGTAGCCGCCGCCGTTCAGCACCACCGGTGAACGCAGCGGCGTGAGGCTCGCCTCGAGTTCCCGGATGATCTGGCGCACGCTCACCTCGGCATTCTTGTCCGCGAGCACTCCGGCAAAATCGAACTCAGCGGCGCGAAAGAAATGGACCAGCGCCCAGGCCGTGCCGCGCGCCTCGAAAAACACATCGTCGACCTGCAGCCAGGGTGTCCGGACCTCGACCTGGTCGACCACGGGCTCATCCGTCCGGGCCGCCGGCTCGCCGGCGAGGTCGGTGTTGATGACGGTTGTGGCCACGCTGTTGCCGAGCCGGCGCGTCAGGCTGCCGAGGCGTTTTTCGACCTGCGACAGCCACTCCCGCAGATTGTCGGACCGGGCGAAAAACTGCGCCGGCGGATTGCCCGTGCCCGACAGGCGGTTGCGGTAACGCGTAAAGCCCGCGATCCCTGCGCGATACTCGGATTCCGATGGCGGCAGAATCCAGGAATCGTTATCGAAAAAGAACTTCGGTTCCGCGATGGCGAGATCGACGTCTTCCTTCGATTGCGACTGGCTGCGGCTGTAGTCGTTGCGAAACACCCGTGCGAGGTCACGCACCTGTTGCAACACGCCGAATTCAAAGTTCGGGATGTTGTCGAGAAACACGCCGGGCGGCATGATGTCGTTGGTGAGGTATCCGCCCGGTTTGTCGAGCAGCGTTCCGGCCACGCGAATGAGCGTGTCCGCGGTGGCATAACCCGTCACCGTCCGCTCGTCATCGGGCTGCCGATTGACCCAGAATACGTCGGGTTCACGCGACCAGTACACCGCGAGACCGATGAGGAGCACCGCGAGCGCGCCGATTGCGTAAAGCAGCGGCTTCAACCAGCTCGGCAGGGTGCCCGCAGTGCCGCCGTTCTGTCGACGCTTGAAGATCATGGGCGAAACGACGTCGTCAGCGACCGGGCCGGGACAACGCGTTTGCCGTCGCCCACGTCATGCGGCCTCGGGTCGGCCCGCAAGCTGCCGCAGAACGTAGTGCAGAATGCCGCCGTGCAGGAAGTAGTCGCGTTCCTTGGGCGTATCGATGCGGATTTTCGCATCGAAGGTGATCGGCTTGCCGCCGGCGGGCGCTGCGGTCACCCGGACCTTGCCGCCGAGCCCCTCGGCCAGGCCTTCGATGTCGAACGATTCCTTGCCGGTCAGCCCGAGACGCGCCGCATTGTCACCTTCCTTGAACTGCAACGGCAGCACGCCCATTCCGATCAGGTTCGAGCGATGGATGCGTTCGACACTCGTCGCGATGACCGCCATGACCCCGAGCAGCAATGTCCCTTTCGCGGCCCAGTCACGTGACGAGCCGGTGCCGTATTCGCTGCCGGCGATGACGACCAGCGGCGTTCCTTCCTCCTGGTACTTCAGCGCGGCTTGGTAAATCGACATCTGTTGGTCGCTCGGCTGATGGCGCGTCCACCCACCCTCGGTGCCGGGTGCGAGCTGGTTCTTCAGGCGAATGTTGGCGAAAGTGCCGCGCATCATCACTTCATGGTTGCCGCGGCGCGAGCCGTAGGAATTGAAGTCCGCCGGTTCGATGCCGCGCTCGCGCAGGTATTTCGCCGCGGGGCCGTCCGGCGCGAGACTGCCTGCCGGCGACATCTGATCGGTCGTGACCGAGTCGCCGAGCAGCGCCAGCACGCGCGCGCCGAGTATGTCTTCGGGTGGCCGTGTCTCGAGCGTCATGCCCTCGAAATAGGGCGGGTTCTTGACATACGTCGAGGCCTCGTCCCACGTGTAGATCTTGCCGTCCGGCACCTGCAGGCTGTTCCAGTTCCGGTCGCCGTCGAAGACGCTCGAATAGCTCGATTTGAACATGCCCGAATCGAGATTAGCCGCGATGAATTCCTGTACTTCCTTCTGGCTGGGCCAGATATCGCGCAGGTAGACCGGCTTGCCGTCGGCGCCGTCGCCGAGCGGATCCTCGATCAGGTTCCGGTTCATGGTACCGATCAGTGCATAGGCAACGACCAGAGGCGGCGAGGCGAGAAAATTCATCTGCACCATCGGATGGATACGCCCCTCGAAATTGCGATTGCCCGACAGCACGGCGCAACCGACGATCTTGCCTTCGGTGACCGCTGCCGCGATCTCCGGCAGGAGCGGGCCCGAATTGCCGATACAGGTCGTGCAGCCGTAGCCGACGGTATAAAAACCGAGCGCATCGAGGTCGTCGACCAGTCCGGCCTTCTGCAGATAATC
>JBOHZD010000295.1:0-3918 GCA_050738315.1 Woeseiaceae bacterium | reverse complement strand
ACAGAATACAATGCGGGCGCCAGGGGTACCGTGAACTGAATCTCAGTTGACCGCCGGGGCGGACATGTTCGCGCCTAACGCCCGAGGTAAGCGGCCGACGGCCCGCGCAGCGGGACGGCGGTCCGCTTGACCGAGTTGTGTACGCCCAGCATGGGCATGAGCTTATGGGGTGAAAGTCCCCTGTCGGAGGACCACACTGGCATGGATGATCGCATCCTGCTGAGTATAACGACTAGCCTAAGGCAAGGGCGGCCTCGCGAGAGGTTGTCTGAAGGAAGCCGGCGGCAAAGTTGCGAGCCGAGGAACACGAACGCCATAGAAGGCCGACATCCCGGCGGCGAGTCAGCACAACATGACGAAGCCGCGTGGTTCGAGGGACACGGTAAATGGTGCGGTTGTGCAACGACAGTTCAGGCCCTTATCTGGGGAGACCTGTCCGAGAGGCGGTCGTCGATGGCCATGGGAGCCGGACTGAGGTCCGGGGCGAAAGCTCCGGAGAAGCCACCGGACCCTACCGCGTCGCCGGCAGCGCGCACGGGTGCAAGCTCGCGCGTCATTGGGCAGGAGTCAGCCGAGGCCATAGTAGGGGAGCGCGCCCCGACCGGCGTGCCACTGAAGGGCCGAACACGACGAGACAGGGTGGAGTCGTGAGTCACTCGACCGCGGTGGTGAATCCGACCGGAGGAGCCGGGGTCCGGCGTGAGCTTACAGCACCGACCTTGCACGATGACCTCATGGAACGAATCGTGGGGCCAGAGAACCTGCAACGAGCATGGAAGCGGGTGAAGGCGAAGCGGGGCGCACCCGGTGCCGATGGGATGACCATCGAGGAGTTTCCCGCCTTCGCACAGGTTCACTGGTCGCTGATTCGACAAGCGCTGCTCGATGGTACGTACCGGCCCGCGCCGGTGCTGCGCAAGGAGATCCCGAAGCCGCATGGGGACGGGGTTCGCCTGCTGGGGATCCCCACGGTCACGGACCGGGTGATCACCCAGGCCATCGCGCAGGTCCTCACACCCATTTTCGACCCGGAGTTCTCGGAGTCGAGCTTTGGGTTTCGTCCGGGACGCTCGGCGCACGGAGCGATTCGGCAGGTACAGCGGGACATCAGCGCCGGTTATCGCGTAGCGGTAGACCTTGATCTGGAGAAATTCTTCGATCGAGTCGACCACGACGTTTTGATGGTCCGCGTCGCCCGTAAGGTGAGCGACAAGCGCGTGCTTGGGCTCATCGGCCGATACCTGCGCGCTGGTGTCCTGGTGGGGGACAGCATCCAGGCAGCGGAACGGGGGACCCCGCAAGGGTCTCCGCTCTCGCCGCTGCTCGCCAACGTCCTGTTGGATGACCTCGACAAAGAACTCGAACGACGCGGCCATCGATTTGCTCGCTACGCCGACGATCTTGTGATCCTCGTGCGCAGCCAGCGGGCCGGTGAACGGGTCAAAGCGAGCATTACCCGGTACCTTTCCCGGACCTTGAAACTCTCGGTCAACGAGGCGAAGAGCCGCGTGTGCCGCACCGACGAGGTGACGTTTCTCGGATTCACGTTCCGGGGTACGAAGCTGCGGTGGTCGGACGAAGCCTTCGAGGACTTCAAGCATCGCGTCCGGCAGCTGACCGGCCGCAGCTGGGGCGTCTCGATGGCGTACCGGCTCACTCAACTCGCCCGGTACCTGCGAGGCTGGATGAACTACTTCGGCATCTCGGACTACTATCGGCCGATCCCAGAGCTGGACCGCTGGCTGCGCCGCCGCGTGCGGATGTGCTACTGGAAACAGTGGCGCCGCATCCGAAAGCGCGTCCGCGAGCTGCTCAGACTGGGGACGGGCAAACGACAGGCCATCCTGACGGCGCTCAGCCGCAAGAGCTACTGGCATCTGTCGAAAACGCTCGCGACGCAATCCGGGATGACGAACGACTGGCTTGCACGCCAGGGCCTTCTCAGCATCCGCGATTTGTGGATGCGCGCCCATGGCTATGCTTGAGAATATCGTGTGCTCCCTTGTCGTGAACCGCCCGGTGCGGACCCGCATGCCGGGTGGTGTGGGGAGGGAGAGCTAAACACTCTCCCTTACCCGATTAGGCGCCTTTTTTTTGCGCCTTGATTTCGTTGATTATGTCCTTTGCGGACATGCCTTCAAAAGCTCGTTGGCGCTCCGCAGTGTAGTCTCCAGAGCCTGCCCGGAACTGATTCAGGAAGCGAATGGTATCAACGACACCTATCTCTCGAATTAGCGTGTCCGTTGCGCGCTGGTTGAGCACCGAGATTGTCGGAATTTGCGCACTCACTTTAGAATCTCCTGCACAAGGGTAAGAACAGATACTACCCTACAATCAAGCATTGGTATTGACTGGCTCTTCCGCAACAGCTTGTCGTCACAGGTAGCGAAATAGTCTGCGCGACTCTGTGAGGCGAAAGATAAATGGACCGCGTCCATTGGTCCGATACCTTCATCCCCTAACGATTGCGAGAGCGCTTCTACCTCTGGCGTCACGTTAAGGCGCTCCGCGGCAAGGGCCAAGATTGCCAGACCTTCACGCCGACGCGCTTCTTCTGGAATGCGCGACATTTCATACTCAAGCGCTTCCGAATTCAACAGCGATATATCTCCTGCCTCCACAGACGCCAAGATCACCAGGACCGCCTCGGTTTCGACCCTAATGCGTGGCTGTCTCTGGTCGTCGAAAGGCCGGGCCATTTGGGCCGATTGCAGCGTCGGCCAGCGGCTCAGGAAAGCACGCTCGAGCGATTCTTCACCGAACACCGCGTTCGCTACGCCCAGGTTATTCGGCAGCGCATCACCGACATCCGGGCAGCGCTGCCGCTGACCAGCGATAAAGGTGTCATTGATCCCAATGCGTTGATGGTGGAAGCCCTCGTCAGCCAGTTGCGCGCCGCCCTCGAGGCCATTCGACTCTTCGATCAGCGCATCGCCGAGGTCGCCAACCAACACGATGATTTCACATTCTTCGAGAGCCTGCCGGGCGCAGGCCCAGTAGCCTCCCGCCTGCTGGCGGCTTTCGGGGAGCAACGACAGCGCTATCCAGAACCTGGCGATCTACAGCGCTATGCCGGCATCGCTCCGGTCACCGAGCGCAGCGGCAACAAAACCTGGATCCATTGGCGGTTGAGCTGCCCCAAATTCCTGCGCCAGACCTTCGTCGAGTGGGCTGCCCAATCGATCCGCCAGTCGTTCTGGGCCCGCGCTTTCTATGAGCAGCAACGGGCCAAAGGGAAATCACATCAGATGGCGTTGCGCGCACTCGCGTTCAAATGGATCCGCATCCCGCATCGCTGCTGGCAGAACCGTACCCCTTACAATGAGACGACGTACCTCAACAGTCTCAAAAAACGCGGCTCACCGTTGCTCGCAAATCTCGCCGCATCATGAAAAACAGTCAAACTGCTTGACAGTCTATCTCAGGGCGTGTGTTAGGTTCCGGTCCGGTCGCGTGATGCTCTTTGGGAACCACCCTTACGGCTAGCCGTACGCAGAGCTTGCTCGGCCCATTTATTCAAGCTAACACCTTTACGAGCAGCCGCCTTCAGTGCAGCCGCGTGTACGGTAGGCGACACTCGCAGCATGAGCTTGCCGCTCGCAGGTTTCTCTGGAGCGGCACCCAATTTCTCACAGGCGGTAATGTAGTCGTCGACGACCGTGTGGAAGTTACTTTCAAACTCATCGACCGACTCACCATGGAAAGTAATAATGTCGTCTACGTCCAGAACGCGCCCTACAATGACCTTATCTTCTGCATCAAAGATCATGCTGGCTACGTAACCGCGGTACTGCATCGTATTCGTCATGGCTTGGCTCCTATTCTTTCCAGAAACTCCCTCGCAGCCTTAACGCGGTAGCGGAGAGCTTCCTTGCCAGGATGCGGACGATGAAAAGTCGCCCGACTGCCTTCGTACTC
>JBOHZD010000294.1:0-3963 GCA_050738315.1 Woeseiaceae bacterium | reverse complement strand
GAATACGTCCCTGTAGGCTTCGGGCGAAACATCCCTGTTTCGCACGATCCTGAAAAGGCCTCCCCGCTCCAGGCTCCGCTCCCACCGTTCCGGGTATCGGCGTGCGCTGCGCTCGAATTCTGCATCTGCAAGAGCCCGACATGCGGGGGGATGCCCCTGCTTATTAGCGCTGGGGCGAACCGATGAGGCGGGCGCGTGCCAGCAAACGTTCCGTCAGCACGTTCAGGGTATGAATTTCTTCTTCGTTCAGGCCGTGCAGCAGGTCCTCTTCGAATTTCAATGCCAGCGGTGCGATTTCATCGTGCACCTGGCGCCCTGCATCCGTCAGGTTCAGGATCGAACGGCGCCGGTCTGCATCCGCGAACTGGCGGTCGATGCGACCGCTTTTCAAAAGCTTCGAGACGGCCCGGCTGACGGCCACCTTGTCCATCAGCGTGCGTTCCGCTACCTCGACCGCGGATAGACCCGGGAAGCGTCCGAGCACCGCGATCACGCGCCATTCCGGAATGCTCAAGCCGAAGCGCTTGTCGTAGGTGCCGGCAATCGTACTGCTGACCGTATTGGAAAGTATGGACAACCGGTAAGGCAGAAAATCTTCTAATATCAGTTCTTTGACCATTTTTCTTAATGTTCACCTTAACTCTGTCCGCGATCGCGGGTTCCTGCGTCCGCACGACAGACGTCTAAGCCTACGACAGATGGGCGGCGTGCAGGTAGTCGGCAGATTGCATTTCGACGAGCCGGCTCACGGTGCGCCGGAATTCGAAAGTCAGCTTGTTGCCGCGGTAGAGCGCATCGATGCCCGCTGCCGCAGACAAGATCAGCTTGACGCGCCGGTCGTAGAATTCATCCACCAGCGCGACGAAGCGGCGTGCCGGGCTTTCGTGTTCGGCAGCCAGGATCGGTACGTCGGACACGATCACCGTCTGGTATCTGCGCGCGATTTCAATGTAATCCTGCTGACTGCGCGGGCCCTCGCACAGCTCACGAAAATCGAACCAGGCGACGCCTTTGGCGCGCCTCCGGGTGCGAATATTGCGACCGCAGACTTCGATCACCGCATTCTCGTCGACATATCCGGATGCGATCTCGTGAAAGGATCGGCTGAGACTCTTTTCCGCCACCGCATCCGCCGGGCACAGAAAGGTCCCGGCCGCCTGTAGAAACTGCAGGCGGTAGTCGATATCGCCATCCATATGCAGGACCTCTGTATATTTCCCGAGCAGTTTAATCGCGGGCAGAAATCGTTCGCGTTGCAGCCCGTCGCGATACAGGTTTGCCGGTGGCGAATTCGAAGTCGCGACCAGGACCACGTCGCGCCGGAACAGCCTTTCGAGCAATCGGCCCAGGATCATCGCATCGCCGATGTCGCTGACGAAGAACTCGTCGAAACAGAGCACGTGGGCTTCGCTTGCGATGTCGCCGGCCACGCGGTCGAGCGGGTCGCCAATGGATCCAAGTTCCTTGAGGCGGGCATGCACTTCCGCCATCAGGCGATGAAAATGCACGCGGCGCTTGCGCTCGATTGCCAGCGTTTCAAAAAAAAGGTCCATCAGGAAGGTCTTGCCGCGGCCGACGTCACCCCAGAGATAGAGACCGGCCGGTTCGATCGAATTCGCCGATCGAATTCTCCTGAACGCACGCCGCAAAGGCGCCTGCCGCGCAACAATTTGCCGTTGCAGTTCCTGCATCGTCCGGACGACGGACAGCTGGACAGGGTCCTTCTGCAGGCCCAACTGTGCGACCTTGTCCCGGTAACGACTCTCGAGTTTCATCGATTCACTGCATCGGCGTGCATTTTTTTGTTCGCAAGCCGGTTCTTTTGACACATCCGGACAAGGTTAACCCGATGCCGCGCTTTCTGTCAGCCTGATGCGACCAGTGAATCATCGCAGCAGAAGCGCGGTCGCAGCCGGCCTTCGGACTGGCAACGCTCTGTTAGAATGAAATGAACACACGAGGAAGCCGAAGGCATGACCGACGCGCTCGACCGGGAATCAATGGAATTCGACGTTGTGATCGTTGGCGGCGGTCCGAGCGGCCTGGCGGCAGCATACCGGCTGGCACAACTCGCCCAAACGAATGGCCGGGAACTCACCGTCGTCGTGGTCGAGAAGGGCTCCGAAATCGGGGCGCACATTTTATCGGGCAACGTCCTGGAAACCCGTGGGCTCGACGAACTCATACCGGACTGGCAAGAGCGCGGCGCACCCGTCCGCACGGCGGTCAAGGACGACGACGTCCATTATCTGACCGGCGCCGGCAAGGCGTGGCGCGTTCCCGACGTGCTGGTGCCGCGTACGATGCGGAACGCCGGCAATTACATCATCAGCCTGGGCAGACTTTGCCAGTGGCTGGCGGAGCAGGTCGAAGCGCTCGGCGTCAACGTATTTCCGGGCTTCGCTGCGGCCGACGTCCTGTACGACGAAACAGGACGGGTGCGGGGCATCGTTACCCGCGACATGGGCATCGGCCGGAACGGAGAACGGAAGCCGGGCTTTCAGCCGGGATACGAACTGCTCGGAAAATACACTGTGTTCGCGGAAGGCTGTCGTGGCAACCTCGGCCAGCGGCTGATGGAAAAATTCGATCTGCGGCGCCACGCCGACCCGCAGCATTACGGCATCGGCCTGAAAGAAATCTGGGAGATCGATCCGCGGCGGCATGACGAGGGCCGGGTCGTGCATACGCTGGGCTGGCCGCTCGACAACCACACCGAAGGCGGCGGCTTCCTCTATCACGCCTCCGATCATCGCGTTTACCTGGGCCTGATCGTTGCGCTGAACTACGAGAACCCGCATCTGTCGCCGTTCGCGGAATTTCAGCGATGGAAACAACATCCCCGAATCCGCCACTATCTGGAAGGCGCGAAACGCATTGCCTACGGCTCGCGTGCCGTCAACAAAGGCGGCTTGCAGTCGCTGCCAAAACTCACTTTTCCGGGCGGCATGCTGGTCGGTTGCGACGCGGGATTCCTGAACGGCGTCAAGATCAAGGGCGCGCATACCGCAATCAAGACCGGCATGCTGGCGGCGGAGAGCATCTTCAACGCACTGTCCGACGGCGATACCGGCTACTCGGACCTGACTTCATTCGAGAAAGCGGTGCGGGACTCGTGGGTTTACGACGAACTGTATCGCGGCCGGAACTTCGGTCCTGCCTTGGCGAAACTGGGCACGTTCCTCGGTGCCGCATTCACCTATCTCGACCAGAACATCTTTTGCGGCCGGCTGCCGTTCACACTGCACAACCGTCAGGCGGACCACGACTCGCTGCGAACAGCCGCCAAAGCGCCGCGAATCGACTATGCCAAACCCGACGGTGTCTTGAGCTTCGATCGCCTGACGTCGGTATTCCTGTCGAGCACGAATCACGAAGAAGAACAGCCGTGTCATCTGCGGCTGAAGGACCCATCGATCCCGGTCGAATACAACCTGCCCCTGTACGACGAGCCGGCGCAACGCTACTGTCCCGCCGCCGTCTACGAGATCGTCGTCGAAAACAACCAACCGAAATTCCGGATCAATCCGCAGAACTGCGTACACTGCAAAACCTGCGACATCAAGGACCCCAAACAGAATATCGTCTGGGAAGTACCGGAAGGCGGCGGCGGCCCGAACTACTCCGGCATGTAACCCGATTCAGGCCTCGTTAGTCCGACGAAATGAACGATTAAGGTTGTCAGCTTGCTGCGCCTGCAAACAACGTCGATCAACCGCACAGGATGCCGGCAGGAAAGCCAGGTTACTTCGGCTGCATGCGGATGGCGCTGTCCAGGCGGATCGTTTCGCCGTTGATCATGGCGTTGCCGTAGATCGAGGCAACGAGGTCGGCGTATTCCTCCGGTCTGCCCAAACGCTGCGGAAACGGCACCTGTGCGCCGAGCGATGCCTGCACTTCCTGCGGCAATCCGGCCATCATCGGTGTGAGAAAGATGCCGGGCGCAATCGTGACGACGCGGAT
>JBOHZD010000293.1:0-11695 GCA_050738315.1 Woeseiaceae bacterium | reverse complement strand
ATAGGCGGCCTGCTGCTCATCATCGGCTTGTTCACGCGGCCGGCCGCATTCATCTGCAGCGGCTTCACGGCGGCGGCTTACTGGATGGCCCACGGTTCGTTCGACGCCCTGCCGGGCTCCGCATTGCTGCCCATCACCAACGGCGGCGATTTCGCGGTCTTTATGTGCTTTACCTATCTCTACATCTCGGCCCGGGGCGCCGGCATCTGGAGCGTAGACGCCGCCCGCAGCGATGGGGTCGGACCACCGTAAGTCCCTGACACAACGTTAAAAAGATCCGATTTAGCGGCTCTTGAGCACGCTAATTGAGCCTTTTTGCCGTGGATTCGTGCGATTAAGGCGACGGAGAAGACCCCAAGCCTCGCAAGCAAGTTGATTTAGCCGTGTAAACAGGCCGATTCAGCCATTTTTGCGCTATTTTTAACTCTTTATTCCTTGGTTATCAAGGATATACCTTGGTCCGACCCTAGCGTTTCATCGCCTCGAAGAACTCGGCGTTGGTCTTGGTGTCCTGCAGCTTGTTGAGCAGGAATTCGACCGCGGCGAGTTCGTCCATGGGATGCAGGACCTTGCGCAGCACCCACATCTTTTGCAGCTCGTCCGGCTCCGTCAGCAATTCTTCCTTGCGCGTGCCTGAGCGGTTGATGTTGATTGCCGGGAATACCCGCTTCTCGGAAATACGGCGATCCAGATGGATCTCCATGTTGCCGGTGCCCTTGAACTCCTCGTAGATCACCTCGTCCATTTTCGAACCGGTGTCGACGAGTGCCGTTGCCAGGATCGTCAGGCTGCCGCCCTCCTCGATGTTGCGCGCCGCGCCGAAGAAGCGCTTCGGCCGATGCAGTGCATTCGCATCGACGCCGCCCGTCAGGACTTTGCCGGATGACGGCACGACCGTATTGTAGGCCCGCGCCAGTCGCGTGATCGAATCCAACAGGATGACCACATCGCATTTGTGTTCGGTCAGCCGCTTGGCTTTCTCGATCACCATTTCGGCGACCTGCACGTGGCGGCTTGCCGGTTCGTCGAAGGTCGACGACACGACCTCGCCGCGCACGGTGCGCGCCATTTCGGTCACTTCCTCCGGCCGCTCGTCGATGAGCAACACGATCAGCTCGCATTCCGGATGGTTGGCTGCAATGGACGACGCGATGTTCTGCAACAGCATCGTTTTACCGGCCTTCGGCGGCGAAACAATCAGTCCGCGCTGGCCCTTGCCGATCGGCGCCACCATGTCGATGATGCGCGCGGTGAGGTCCTCGGTGCTGCCGTTGCCCTGCTCGAGTTTCAGGCGTTCGCGCGGAAAAAGCGGGGTCAGGTTCTCGAACAGGACCTTGCTTTTGGCGTTTTCCGGCCCGTCGTGATTGATCTGGCCTACTTTAAGCAGCGCGAAATAACGTTCGCCGTCTTTCGGCGGCCGGATGAGTCCCGAAACGGTATCCCCGGTGCGGAGGTTGAAGCGCCGGATCTGGCTCGGGCTGACATAAATGTCGTCCGGGCCGGCAAGATACGAGCTGTCGGAGGAGCGCAGAAAGCCGAAGCCGTCCTGCAATATCTCCAGCACACCGTCGCCATAGATATCCTCGCCATTCTTTGCATGCGCTTTGAGAATGGAGAAAATAATGTCCTGCTTGCGCGACCGTGCAAGATTTTCCAGGCCCAGTGATTCCCCCAACTCGACGAGTTCCGATGCCGGCCTCGTCTTCAACTCTGTCAGGTTCATGACGTTTTTGCTGAGCGCCAGTTGATCCGGCGATATGACCTCGAGACTGCTGCCGTCGTCGTCCGGATATTCGTCGGAATGACTGCGTCGTCGGCGCCGGCGGTTTCCCTGGCCGTTGGAGTTCTTTGTTTTAGCCGACTGCTTCGGACGGCTGCGTGTCTGATTACCCAAGTACCCTCTCACAGATTAGATTCCAGAAACTCGGTTAGTTGTGATTTCGACATTGCTCCCAGCTTTTGAGCCTGCACTGAACCGTTCTTGAATAACATCAGTGTGGGAATGCTGCGAATGCCGAACTTTGGCGGTGTGTTCGGATTTTCGTCGATATTGAGCTTTGTCACCGTCAGCCTGTCGGCATACTGCTCGGCAGCTTCGTCCAGGAGCGGCGCAATCATTTTGCAAGGACCGCACCATTCCGCCCAGAAATCCACCAGGACGGGCTTGTCGGCCTGCAAAACATCGGATTCGAAATTATGGTCGTTGGTGTAGACGATCTTGTCGCTCACCGGCACTTACCTCCACATTTAACAGGTATCGAATATCGATTGTGAATGGGCCCGTTCTCGTCCCCCGGGGCCGAACGAACTCTGCAAAACGGATGACGCTGCCCCTTCAATCAGGCAATATGTCGCAGCTTTGTCGCGGCTTCTCTTGGAATTCGTTGGTGGCGAATCTGGCAGGTGCGACGATTGTCGCGTCGATATTTTGCCAATTGGAACCCTTCACGAAACATTTTGCAAGCCCCCCAACCACATTTTCTTATGCGAATTTCATGACTGACAACCATCTGAGCGACCTCAGATTCGATGTTCTGGAGCTGCACGAATCGCTGCGTCAGGGCATCCGGGACGCGGGATTCGACTATTGCACGCCGATCCAGGCAAGCACCCTGCCGCTCGCGCTCGCGAACCAGGACGTGGCCGGCCAGGCGCAGACCGGCACCGGCAAGACGGCCGCGTTCCTGATAGCCGCCTTCCAGCGGCTGCTGGCAGGGCCGCAGACGCCGGCAGGCTCGTCCGGGCCGCGCGTTTTCATCCTGGCGCCGACCCGCGAACTCGCCGTGCAGATCGCCAACGATGCGGAGGCACTCGGCCGCCACACCGGCTTCAAAATCGGCCTCGCCCACGGCGGCACCGACTACGAAAAGCAGCGCCGCCAGATACAGGAAGGCGTGGACCTGCTGGTGGGCACGCCCGGCCGCATCATCGATTATTTCAAGCAGGGAGTCTTCAAACTCGACCGCGTCGAAGTCGCGATACTGGATGAGGCGGACCGCATGTTCGATCTCGGCTTCATCAAGGACATCCGCTATCTGCTGCGGCGACTGCCGCCGCACGAGCAACGCCTCAACATGCTGTTTTCCGCCACCTTGTCGCACCGGGTACTGGAACTCGCCTACGAACACATGAACGACCCCGAGCTGATCCGCATCGAGCCGGACAAAGTGACCGCGGAGCGGGTGCGTCAGGCGATATTCTTTCCGTCGAACCCGGAAAAACTGCCGCTCCTGGTGGGGCTCATCCGCGAGATGGGGAGTGTCCGGATCATGGTGTTCGTCAACACCCGGCGCGAAGCGGAACGGCTGCAGGCATACCTGGTCGCGAACGGCATCGACGCAAAGGCCATCTCCGGCGATGTGCCGCAGACGCGACGGCTCAGCATGCTGCGGCGCTTTCAGAGCGGTGAACTGCCGGTATTGATCGGCACCGATGTGGCATCACGCGGTCTGCATATTCCGGACGTGCAGTACGTCATCAACTACGACCTGCCGCAGGACGCGGAGGACTACGTGCACCGCGTCGGGCGTACCGCGAGGGCAGGCGCAGCCGGCGATGCCATCAGCTTCGGCTGCGAGACGTATGCCATCTACCTGCCGGACATCGAGGATTTCATTGGTCACAAAATCCCGGTTGCGACGTTCAATCCGGAGGATCTGCCCGAGCTGACGAAACCGCCGCCGCAATCGAAAAGCGACCGGCCGCGTCCCCGCGACCGCCGCCCGGGCAGCAACAGAAAGCCGCGACCGCGCGCGCGCAACCATACCCGACAGTGACGCGATGATGCAGCTCGAGAAAATGATTGAGCCCATCGTCGCCATCGCGCACGCAGCCGGCACCGCGATACTCGACATCTACGCGACCGATTTCGATGTTGCGGCAAAGGATGACGCATCGCCGCTGACGCAGGCCGACATGGCGTCACACAGACGCATCGTGCGGGGACTGCAGGAACTCACGCCGGAGGTCCCGATCCTGTCCGAAGAGGGCGGCCTGCCGGGGTTCGATGTCCGGAGCCTCTGGCACCGCTACTGGTTGATCGATCCGCTCGACGGCACCCGGGAGTTCGTCAAGCGAAATGGCGAATTCACGGTCAACATCGCGCTGATCGAGCAGCACCGTCCGGTGTTCGGCGTCGTGCACGTGCCCGTCATGGGAAAAACGTACGTCGGCTGCGAAGGACACGGTGCCGAGCGGTGGTCTGCGGACGGCGAACGTGCGGTCATCGGCGTATCGATCGAGAGCGCGAGCCCGGTCAGGGTGGTCGGCAGCCGCTCCCATCGGGGCACCAGCCTCGATGCGTTGCTCGAAAAACTGGGCGATTTCGAGATGGTCCCCATGGGCAGTTCGATCAAGTTCTGCCTCGTGGCGGAGGGTTCGGCAGACGTCTACCCGCGTCTCGGACCGACCTCCGAATGGGACACCGCAGCCGCCCAGGCCGTGGTCGAGCAGGCCGGTGGCGCGGTTCTGCAGCTCGATGGCAAGCCTTTGTCGTACAACAGTAAATCCGACATACTGAATGCCTATTTCGTGGTGGTGGGACCGCGAGACCACGACTGGCTGGGGATCGTGTCATCGGTCGAGTAACATCCGCCCGTAACTGAGCTACTATTGTCGATTTCCCGGCTTTTTGAATCCGGCCCGAATCCGCCGCTGTCTATGATTGACGAGAAGGTCGACACAGAATGTTTCAAAGAGCTCGAAAGGCTCCGGGACCTCCGCATCAGTCATCGCGACCTCGACTACCTGATTGACCGTCTGTCACACGATCCCCTGGTCGACCAGTTGCGCATTCGGCGGCTCAAAAAACGCAGGCTGGTCCTGAAAGACATGATTACCCAGCTCGAAAGCGAGTTGATTCCCGATCTCGATGCGTGACAACGCTCGGCCGGGCGGCTAAGCGCGCCAGTATCCCGGCGTGAACAATACAAAAATGGTCAGCACTTCCAACCGGCCGAGAATGCAGGCGAACGCGCAGACCGTCTTGACGGGGCCGCTCACACTCGCAAAATTCATGGTGACCTCCCCCAGGCCGGGGCCGACATTATTGATGCAGGTCGCAATCGCCGAGAACGCGGTGATCTGGTCGAGGCCGAGCCACATCACAGCCAGCATCAAAACGACGAAAACGAAGATATAAACCGTGAAAAACGCCCAGACGGCGCGCACAACGTTGTCGTCGACGACACTCCCGCCGATTTTCAGCGGTCGCTCCAGCCGTGGATGGATCAGCCGCGATACTTCGATCAATGCCTGGCGGGACATGATGAGAATCCGGATGACTTTCATGCCGCCCGCCGTCGAACCGGCACAGCCCCCGACAAAGAAGATAAAGATCAGCAATACCGGCAGCAACGACGGCCAGATCGAGAAATCGTCGGTCACGTAGCCTGTGGAGGTGATGACCGATACGACCTGGAACAGCGCCAGCCGCAACGCAAGGAGCGGGGCCTTGTCGCCGGTAATCCACAACACCAGCCAGACCAATACGGTCAATGCCGCAACGATCACGACGAAAGCGCGTACCTCGGCGTTGTCGGCATATGGCTTCACCGTCATTTCGCGGAAGGCATGAAAGTGTACGGCGAAATTGATTGCGCCGAGCATCATGAAAATGACCGCAACGATCTCGATCGCGGCGTTGTTGTAATGCGCAAAGCTGGCGTCGTAAAGGGTATAACCGCCCGTGGAGACGGTCGAGAAGCTGTTGGCGACTGCATCGAACGCCGGCATTCCGGCAAACCAGTAGGCGAGCGCGCAGGCAAGCGTAAGAAACAGGTACAGGCGCCATAGTGCCTGTGCAGTGTGCTTGATGCGCGGCCGCAGTTTGTCGCTCTTGGCGGGTCCGGTCGTCTCCGCTTTCATCAGCTGCATGCCGCCCATGCCGAGCAGCGGCAGCAGGGCAATGGCAGCGACGACGAGACCGATGCCACCCAGCCATTGAATTTCCTGGCGGAAGAACAAGAGCGACAGCGGCAGCCGTTCCAGCCCGACGATGGCCGTCGAGCCGGTGGTCGTGAAGCCCGATGCCGACTCGAAAAAAGCGGCGGCAGGATCGAGCTTGCCAATCAGCAGGAAGGGCACCGCGCCGAGGACGCTCATTGAGACCCAGGCGAGCGTGACAACGAGGAAGCCGTCCCGGGTCCGTAGCGCCCGCTTGGCCGACGGACCGAGAAACATGCCGGCAGCGCCCAGCAACAAAGCGACCGCCGCCAGGCCGATGTAAACAAGCGGGTCGACGTCGGCGTAGATCCACGCGACGGCTGCCGGCGGCAGCAGTGCGAGGCCAAATGCAACCAGCAACAGGCCGAAAATCTTGATGAGCGCGCTGAGCATGTCGTCGGTGAGCCGGGTGGGAGGAGCGGAAAATCGATCGGTCGATTGCCACGGCAAATTCTGCGGCGCCGCGGTTCTGTAAACACCTAAAAACATCGCAAAGGCTTTACGTTTTTTTTATGTTTTTCCGTTGCCGGGTACGGCGGGATTAGAATGTCAACTGGACAGCCCGCCGACCTACTGCGCATGAGCAACCGCGATTCCGCTTCCGGAGCGACAGACCAGGTAACACCCGGCCGTGGGAGTGTATGGAGGTCGGCCAGACCATTTGTCACCGCAACTATCGTTGTTGCGGTGGCCGCGGGTATCGCGCCGCTGCTGCAGCGGCTGCCGCATGCAAACCTGTCGCTGCTCTTCCTGACCGGCGTACTGATTGTCGCGGTGCGCCACGGACTCTGGCCGAGCATTTACGCGAGCGTCCTGAGCTTTTTTGTTTTCACTTTCTTTTTCACGTCACCCTACATGACGCTGACGATCCGGGAGGAAGGCGACGTCGCCACGCTGGTATTTTTCCTGGTCATGGCAGCCATCACGGGCAATCTCGCGTCCAGGCTGCGCGATGCAATGGCGAAACGCGAGGCGGCAATCAACAGAACGGCGTTGCTACAGGAACTGACTCGCCTGGTCGCCGGTGCCGCCACAGAAGTCCAGGTGCTGCAGATTCTCGCGGACCGACTGGCCGACAATTTCGGCCAGGCCGTGGTCGCCCTGGCTGCAGAGGGCCCTGCAGGCGGTACGGCGATCGCGCACGGCCAAGACGAGTCCGCCGGGCGACAGCCCGACTGGAACGAGGTGTTAAAGCACGGTTCAAACCCGGCTGGGTGGACCGTGTTGCCGATCACTACCGTGCGCGGCCGCGTCGGCATCGTGGCCATCCCGCAGGATATCCTCACGCGTGACGAACGGCGGTACGCGGATGCATTGATCGACCAGGCAGCCGTCGCCCTCGAGCGCACGTTGCTGGTGCGTGATCTCGAAGCGGCAAAAATCGTCTCTGAACGGGAACAACTGAGGTCTGCCCTGTTGACCTCCGTGTCTCATGATCTGCGGACGCCGCTGTCGTCCATCATAGGCGCAGCATCGAGCCTGCTTGCCTATGAACCGTCGTTCAGCGCGAAAGACAAGAATATCCTGTTGCAGTCCGTACTTGACGAGTCGGAACGTCTCGATCGGTACATACAGAACCTGCTGGACATGATGCGGCTCGGTCAGGGCCGGCTCGAACTGCACCGGGACTGGGAAGACGTTCGCGACCTGGTTTCGGCCGCCTCGCGGCGGCTGCGGCTGGGTGCGCGGGGCATGGGTCTCGCCACGGACATCGCCGACGATGCCGAACTCATCTACGTGCATGGCGACCTCATCGAACAGGTGCTCGTCAATATATTCGACAATTCCGTGCAGCACTCGCCGCACGGCGGCCGGATCAACGTCCACGCCAGGCGCGACCACGACGATGTGGTGATCGACGTATCCGACCAGGGCCCCGGCATTCCGGAAGCCGATCGCGAGCGCGTCTTTGACCCGTTTTACCGCGTGCATGAACGCGACCGGAAGAGCGGCACGGGCCTGGGACTGTCGATCTGTCGCGGCATCTTGCGCGCTCACGGCGGGGAAGCGAGCGCGCTCCCACCGGATAACGGCATTGGCGCATTGCTGCGTCTCCGCATTTCCCAGGCAACAGTGCCGGAGCATCCGCGATGAGCGAGCAGAAGGCCGGCATACTCGTAATCGAGGACGAAGCGCCCATTCGCAGCTTCCTCCGAATCTCGCTCGAAGCGCACGGGTATGCGGTCTTCGAGGCACGGCGCGGCGATGAGGGATTGAGGCTGGCAGGAACAACGAATCCGCAGCTCGTCATCCTCGATCTCGGGCTGCCGGATATGGATGGCCAGGAGGTCATCCTGCGCCTCCGCGAATGGTCAGAGGTTCCGATTCTGATTCTGTCCGTCCGGAACAACGAAAATGAAAAGGTCAGAGCCCTCGACGCGGGCGCCAACGACTACCTGACGAAGCCTGCCGGTATCTCCGAAACGATGGCGCGGATCAGAGTTCTTCTGCGCGGGTGTGAATCGAACAACCTGGAGTCCGCGATCTTTCACCGTGGTGATTTGCGCATCGATCTGTCGCGGCGAGAAGTGCTGCTGAGAGACGAGACGGTTCACCTGACGAGGAAGGAGTACGGACTGTTGCGGCTGCTCGTGCGCAGCGCCGGGCATGTGCTGACTCATCAGTACATGCTGCGCGAGCTGTGGGGGCCGAACTTCATTCGCGAAACTCATTACCTGCGCGTGCTGGTCAGCGGCCTGCGGCAAAAACTCGGCGACGATCCCGCGGACCCGTGCTACATCGTCACCGAGCAAGGCGTCGGCTACCGTCTGCAGGACTGACCTCGTCGATGCAGTGCGGACAGGACATGCCTTCCCGGTAATCGGGCGATCCCAGATCGTCGACGCTCAGCGGACGGCGGCAGGCGTGGCATTGCACATAGCCGCCTTCCGCCAGGTCCCGATCGACTGTCACGCGACTGTCGAACACGAAACAGTCGCCCTGCCAGCGATCGTCGTCACCGCTCATTTGTTCCAGGTAATTGAGGATGCCTCCCTGCAACTGATGCACGTCTGTGAAACCGAGCTCGAGCAGCAGCGCCGATGCTTTCTCGCAGCGAATGCCGCCGGTGCAGAACATCGCAACCGGGCGCTCCCGGTCCTCTGCCGACAGCTGCGCCGCGAAATCGGGGAACTGGCGGAAGCTGTCGGTTCCGGGATCAATGGCACGAGGAAACGTGCCGACCTCGACTTCGTAGTGGTTGCGCGTATCGATGATCAGGGTCTCCGGATTATCGATGAGATTGTTCCAGTCACGCGGCAGAACGTGTTTGCCGGTTTTGTGCTGCGGCTGTATTTCGCGGCGGCCGAGCGCCACGATCTCCGTTTTGATACGCACCTTCATGCGGCGAAAGGGAGCGGCAACGGCGTCGGTCCAGCGCGCCGCGAGGGGCGATTCGAGTCCGAGCAATGCCTGCAGGCCGTCGAGGACCGCCTGCACGGCGTTGCCTTCCCCGGCCAGCGTGCCGTTGACGCCTTCCTCCGCCACCAGGATCGTGCCGAGCAGACCTGCGCGCTCGCAGAGCGGCTGCAACTCGGCAGAGAGAGCGGCCGCGTCCTCGATATCCACAAAACGGTAGAACGAAACGACCTTCATCGCGCGCTGCTTGCAGCAGTATCCGAGAGCGTCAGCGACAGGATGCTGTGACGAATCTCCTCGCCCAGCACGAGTCTCGCATCGTCGCCGATACGGTTGATGTCATCGTCGAATTCCAGGAGGCCGGCTTCATTGCGCCGCAGCACATTCTGCTGTCTCAGTTTGCCGATGAAATCCCGAAACAGCGCCTTGTCGAAAAAATCGGGTGAATGGAGGCCGTAGATCATCGCCAGCCGCTGTGCACTTTGCTGGCACAGGTTTTCGAGCTGTACGCGCGACAACTTACCCGATCCGTTGCGGAACAACAGTGCGATTACCAGGTAGAACCGTTGCAGCATCGGCACCATCGATTGCCCGAGCATCAGCAACTGGAAAGCCCGCGCCGATCCGGTGGGCGGCCGGACCAGGGTGCGCTGATCGCTGGCGCGCGAAAGGATTTCGAGGTCGATCAGCGCCTCGATGGCCGCCGTCGTGACGGAATCGATCTCCTCGTAGGCCCATTTCAGGCTCAATTCCGTCTGCATGAACGGGTAGATCAATCGCACCAGGCGCTGCACCTCGTCGTGTTCCAGCCGCCGCCCGTGAATGAAGCAACACGCAATCGAGGCCGGAATCGCGAACAGGTGATGGACATTGTTCCTGAAATAGGTCATCAGCACCGCCTGCCGTTCCGCCATATGCAAAACGTCGCCCAACGGATGTGAAGTGCGATCGATGACCTGCATCTTCTCGCCGTGCGCGATGATATCTTCAGGCGTCCAGTCGGGGAGCGTGACCGAATTCGAATATCGAAAGCGTAACAGCAGATCGAGGCTCAACTGGAGCTGGCGCTTGAGTTCGAGTTCGCCCATCGTCTGCTTGGGGGCGGACAACAGCGTCGAGGCCAGCAGGCTGATCGGCGTCACCGTGGCCGCCGAATTGATGCCCTGCATGATCCGCGTGCCGAGGCGATCGATGGTCTCGCTGATCCATGCAGGCCGTTCGTCGTCCAGCAACTCGGCCTCACGCCAGTCCGGCCGCGTTTCGCCGAGGAGCGGCTCGATCGGAATCGGCTCTCCGATATTGACGTAGACTTTGCCGAAGTTCTCGCGCAGCGACTTCACGGAGCGAATCAGGCCGCCGAGCGATTCCTTCTTTTTTTCAGCGCCGCCGAGTTCGCTGATGAAGGAATCGCCCTCGATCAGTTTTTCGTAACCGAAATAGACCGGCACGAAGACGATCGGGCGGCGCGGCGCGCGCAGGAACGAGTTGATCGTCATCGACAGCATCCCGCCTTTGGCCCTGAGCAGCCTGCCGGTGCGGCTGCGGCCGCCCTCGACGAAGTACTCGATCGAGTGACCGCGAGTCAGTATCTGGTGCATGTAGGCGTTGAACACGGCGGCGTAGAGCCGGTTGCCCTTGAAGCTGCGGCGCAGGAAAAACGCGCCTCCGCGGCGCAGGATCGAGCCGATGATCGGCATATCGAGGTTGATGCCGGCGGCGGTGTGCGGGATGCTTAGGCCCTGGCGGTACACGATGTAGCCGAGCAACAGGTAGTCGAAATGGCTGCGGTGGCAGGGTACGTAGACGATTTCGTTGTGTTTTGCCACCTCGTGCAGGCGATCGACGTTGTTCAGCACGATGCCGTCGTAGATGCGATTCCAGAGCCACGACAGGAACCGTTCGATCAGGCGGATCGTCGGGTACGAAATGTGGGCCGCAATTTCCTCTGCATACCTGCGCGCCTTTTGCTGCGTCCGTTCGAGCATGACGCGGCTGTCGCCCGCCTCGGCCGCGACAATCCGCAGCACCGCGGGATCGTTCAGCACATGATTCAGGAGCGTTCTGCGGTGTGACAGGTCGGGACCGAGCGTCGCCGCGCGCCGTTGTCTGAAATGCACTCGCAGCACCCGGGACACCTTGCGATAGGCAAGCTCCGGTGCGACACCGTCCTGGATGATGGTGCTGATCGGCAACGGTTCGCTGAACCTCAGTAAGGTGTTGCGTCCGTGAATCATCGTTGCCAGCAGCTTGCGGGTGCGGCCGACCACGTCCCAGTTCTCCAGGAACAGCAACTTGAACCAGGATCGCTCCTTGTCCGGAGAACGGCCCCAGTAAATTGCAACCGGAACGAGCAACAACTCCTTGCGGCCGGCTTCGATGCTGGCTTCAACGAGTC
>JBOHZD010000292.1:0-40618 GCA_050738315.1 Woeseiaceae bacterium | reverse complement strand
ACCGGAGAAACCCTGGGCAGCGACGAAGGCAAACACGCCAAGATCCGCTTCCCGAAGTCGTCTGGCTAGTTGAACCGATGAAGCCCGTCTGGGGGCGGAGCCTGGATCGGGGGAGCGCCGTATACGTTCCCTCTGGGTTTCGGCCGAAGCACGCCGGAGACGATCGGAGCGGAGGCTGGACCGGGGGAGAGCTTTTCAGGATCGTGCAAAACATGGATGTTTTGCCCGAAGCCTACATGGACGTATTTACGGCGGTCGTGAAAAGACCTCCACCGGCCAAGGCGAAGCCTGCGGTTATGTTGAAGCCTCGATGAGGAGAACGCTTTAGTGGCGAAATTTCGATTACCGGCAAACTCCCGCGTCACGAAGGGCAAGCATTTTCCCGCGGCCGACGGGGCGACGAACGTGCGTCGTTTTGCGGTGTACCGTTACGATCCGGACAGCGATGGCAATCCGCGCATGGATACCTATGAAGTGGATATGGATCAATGTGGCCCGATGGTGCTCGATGTCCTGATCAAGATCAAAAACGAGATCGATCCGACGCTCACGTTTCGCCGCTCCTGCCGCGAGGGAATTTGCGGCTCCTGTGCGATGAGCATCGATGGCAAGAACACGCTGGCCTGCACCATGGCCGCGGACAGTGTGGCGGGCGAGGTGCGCGTCTATCCGCTGCCGCATTTGCCGGTGGTCAAGGACCTGGTACCGGACCTCAGTAATTTTTACGCGCAATACGCCTCCATCAAACCGTGGCTGCAAAGCCGTACGCCGGCTCCGCGCGACCGCGAGAGACTGCAAAGCAAAGAGGAGCAGGAACGCATCGATATGCCGGCTGCCTGTATCCTTTGCGCCTGTTGCTCGACCGGCTGTCCCAGTTACTGGTGGAACAGCGATCGGTTTCTCGGCCCGGCAATCCTGTTGGCCGCCTACCGCTGGCTGGCCGACAGCCGCGACGAAGGTGCCGGCGAACGGCTCGACGCGCTCGAGGACCCGTTTCGCCTGTATCGGTGCCATACGATCATGAACTGCACTCAAACCTGTCCGAAGGGGCTGAACCCTGCCCGTGCCATCGCGGAGACGAAGAAAATGCTGGCGGAGAGGCGGCATTGATGGCGGAGCGGACCCCTGCAGCGCCCCCTGATTGCCATGTCTGACTTGCCATCACAATGCGTGACCGAGTCCAGACTCCGTTGGCATTGCAGACGCGGCATGCGCGAACTGGACGAATTGCTGCAGGGATACTACGACTGTCATTACGCGGCTTCGAGCGAGCGCGAAAAGGCGGCATTTCGTGAACTTCTGGCGCTTCCGGATCCCGCCTTGATCGACTATCTGTTGTGCGGTCAGCAACCCGACGACCGGGTATCCGCGCATGTCCTCCGTCAGATTCGAAGCCGTACTCGTTCCCCGCAAAACGCACCGTAGACTGGTGCTTTCGTCAGGCTGCGCGGCAGAGCTCATCGGTACGATTCTGATCCTCGGCCTGCCGGTGGTCCCTTTTCTGAAGGCCGCGTTCGGTTGCGTGTGGATCCTGTCGGGCGCGGCGGAACTCATGCGGTACCGGCGAGCAATGTCGCGTATAGATCGAATTCGCATGGATGCGGACGGCGGCGTGGATGGCTTCGACCGGAATGGCAACCGGTTTCCGTTGCGCCTCCTGGCAGGAAGCACCCTGCTCGAGCGTGCCGCCTGGTTCAGACTGCGTTTCGCCGACGGCTTGGACTACGGCGAATTGATGACAGGCAATGCTGCGACGGACGAGCAATGGCGCCGCCTGCAGCTCATCTGGCGGCAGCAAGGATCAGCCTTTGGTCGTCTTCCGGGAAGCTGATACCATTCGCCGCACCCGCGGAACCCGCTCAAACCCTGCACCTCGGCTTGCGGCAGAGTGCCCGATCGGGTTCACATTTCCATGAAAAAGAGCCGATGATTGACGCCCTGAACCCAGAACTTTCCAGTAAGCTTCCGGTCTATTGGCCTGTCGGTGGCGGTGACGACGGCGTGGACCGCGCGGTTCGGGCGTGGCTTTATGGCGACTGAACCCACCGATGTCCAACTGGTCCGCCGTGTCCAGAAGGGCGACAAAGGTGCTTTCGATCTCCTGGTACTCAAGTATCAGCACAAGATCGTCAATCTGGTGATGCGTTATGTGCGGGATCCGGATCAGGCTCTGGACATTACTCAGGAGGCCTTCCTCAAGGCATACCGGGCGTTGCCGCGCTTCCGCGGCGACAGCGCGTTCTATACCTGGCTTTACAGAATTGCGGTGAATACGGCGAAGAACTACCTGGCTGCCCAGCGCCGACGTCCGATGGATGTCGAACTGGATCTGCAGGATCCCGAGCAATTCGACCTGCACGCAAAGCTCAGGGAAACGGACACGCCGGAAGGCGTGACCTTGAGCCGGGAGTTGCACGAAACAGTGGAACGTGCCATCGATGCGTTGCCGGACGATTTGCGGACCGCGATCGTCCTGCGGGAACTGGATGGCATGAGCTACGAAGAAATTGCCCAAACCATGGACTGCCCGGTCGGTACCGTCCGGTCGCGAATCTTTCGCGCCCGCGATGCGATCGGCAGAAAGATCGGCAATCTTGTGGATTAAAAGAATATGATTTCTATAAGAGTCGGTGAACTATGAACGACGCCCTGAAAATGCAGATTTCTGCCTTCGTTGACGACGAATTGCCGGAAAACGAAGCCGAGCTGCTGCTACGCCGACTGAGCCAGGATGCGGCGCTGCGTCGCCAGGTGGCCGAATACCTCCGCATCGGGCACCTCATCCGCGGCGACCGGGAAGTGCCTGGCATCGGTGATTTGCGTAACCGCATCGCCATGGCGCTCGGTGAGCAACCGGTCGACACCGGCATGAAAACAGTGGCGTCGGGGAATCGTTTTCTGAAGCCCGCGGCGGGTTTGGCGATTGCTGCTTCTGTCGCAGCGCTGGCACTGGTCGGACTGCGTCAACTGGACGTTGCCGAACCGGGTCGGTCGGCGGCGAGCGACTCCGGGGCGGTACCCACAACGGCCATGAGCGATCCGGGCTACACCGAGCCGCTGCCGGCGGAGGTGCTGACCGACCAGCCGGGCGAAATGCTCATCCAGTATTACCTGAGTCACGGAGAAACTACCGCCGGACTCGGCGCCAATGGTATCCTTACCAGGCTTGTGACGTTGGAGTTGCGCGAAGGCGAACTGGTTGAGGTTCCGCCGGGACAGGCTGGAACCGCCGCCCGGACCGACGCACCGGCCGAGAAGCCGGACACCCTTAAAGACAATGACAATGACGATCGCAACCGCGAGCGATAGGCAGCGACACCTTCATGAAGTCTGAGAAAGACAGTCGCGATTCTCAGTGGTTTTTTGCACTCGTTCTGCTGCTACTCGGCACCCTGGTTCTCAGTACCACGGCGGCGGCGAGTGAGCGGTTGGGCCCTCACGAGTGGCTCGATCGCATGTCGAAGGCCGTCGATACGCTCGACTATGAGGGAACGGTCATCCGTCGCCAGAACGGCGAGGCGCAGGCGCTCAAGGTCGTCCATAAGATCGTTGACGGCGTGGTCAACGAAAAAGTCATCACGCAGGAAGGCAACGGCCTCGAGATCATCCGCGTCGGCAACGAAGTGCACTGTATCCTGCCGGACCGAAAATCGGTCCTGATCGAACAGTGGAACGACGAGAGCACCCTGTTTTCGACTTTGCCGGACAGCGACATCCGTTTCGGCAGCGCGTACGACCTGTCCGTAGTGCGGGAAGAGCGGGTTGCGGGACGCCCGACGGTCCTCCTGGCAATACGCCCCCATGACCTGTACCGATTCGGCCACCGGTTGTGGCTGGACCGCGAGACCGGCTTTCCGTTGCGCACGGAACTGGTGGGTAACGACGGCCAGCTGATCGAGCAACTCAAGTTCGCCGACATCAATTTCGAAGCAGGCTCGTTTCGGCAGGCACTGGAGCCGTCAATCAGCCTCGAGAACTTTACCTGGTATACGGAGCGCCAGCGCAGCGAAGCAGCGGATATCGAGACGGATTGGGCATGCAACGATCTGCCAACCGGGTTTCGCGTGTTATCGACCCAACATGAGCAGCTGCCGGGTGCAGACGCACCGGTGACTCACATCGTATACGGCGACGGCGTCGCGACAGTCTCCGTATTCATCGCGGAACGACAGGACCAACCGATTGCCAGGCGCGCGAACGTAGGTGCCTCCAATTCGTTCAGCATCGAAATCGACCGCCATCAGGTCACGGCAGTGGGTGAGGTTCCGTCGGAAACGGTGCAGCGAATCGCGACCTCGATGCGACGCCGCTGAAACGACGACCTCCGTTCGGTCTTCACGACATGTTGCAATCTCCCGAAGCAATCGTGGTTGCTGTCGGACCCGACCACGCAACCGTCACCGTGGACGCGGCCGCTGTCTGCGAGCGCTGTGCTGCCGGACGCGGCTGCGGCGCCGGCCTTCTCGCATCGCGGAATGCCCCGAAGGTGATTGATGTGCGCGTCGACACGGGACTTGTGCTCGAAGTCGGCGATCGGGTTCAGCTGACGCTGGCGCCGGCAAACCTGTTGCGCGCGGCCTGGCTGGTGTACGGCCTGCCGCTCATTGCAGGAGTGATCGCAGTTCTCATTGCGTCCCGAGTCGAACCCGGCGACGACCTCGCCGCGGCGCTGTCCGGCTTGCTGGGATTGGCGGCGGGCGCGATGTTGGGACGCCGCGCGATGTACCGGAAAAACGGATGCCTGCGGCAATTGGTTCCTGCAATCACCGCGCGTGCCGCCCGTCGGCCGGACACCGGCACCTGAAAGTGCCCGACGTCAGAGTCTACAGCCGTCCCGGCTGCCATCTGTGCGAGCAGCTATTGCAGGAATTGTTGCCGTTGGTCGGGGGAAGTGCCTCCGTGGAGGTGCGGAATGTCGACCAGGATCCGGCCTGGCGGCAGAAATTCGGCGCGCGGATTCCGGTGGTCGAGATCGATGGCCACGTGGTGTGCGAAATACGCCTCGACGCGCAGGCGGTCGCGGCGGCGATCCGGCGAAGGGAAAATAAGGCAGGCCATTGGTAGCCGGACCGAAACGTATATAATTCGCGGTTTGCCCGCAACGGGCTGGTGCTCTGCAGGACGCTTCCTGCGGTGCATGCCCGATAAGGCGGCCGGCAGTCAATGAAACAGATCCGTAACATTTCCATTATCGCGCATATCGATCACGGCAAGTCGACCCTGGCGGACCGTCTCATCCAGCTATGCGGCGGCCTCAAGGACCGGGAGATGTTCGAACAGGTGCTGGACTCGATGGATCTCGAACGGGAGCGGGGCATTACCATCAAGGCGCACAGCGTGTCCCTGAATTATCCGGCGGCCGACGGCCTTGTGTACCAGCTCAACCTCATCGACACGCCGGGTCATGTGGACTTTTCCTATGAGGTTTCACGGTCGCTGGCCGCCTGCGAGGGAGCGTTGCTGGTGGTCGATGCTGCGCAGGGCGTCGAGGCGCAAAGCGTCGCGAATTGCATTACGGCTATTGACCAGGGACTCGAGGTGCTCCCCGTACTCAACAAGATCGATCTGCCGGCAGCCGAGCCGGACAGAGTGATTCAGGAGATCGAAGACATCATCGGCATCGAGGCGCAGGAGGCGGTCCGTGTGAGCGCCAAAACCGGTCATGGCGTCGCCGAACTACTGGAACAGATCGTCGAAAAGATTCCACCGCCGGCGGGCGATCCTGACGCGCCGTTGCAGGCTTTGATCATCGATTCGTGGTTCGATAATTACGTCGGCGTCGTGTCGCTGGTGCGCGTGGTCAACGGCAGCTTTACAAAAGGCAGCAAGATCACGATCATGTCGACGGGGCGCTCATACACTGCAGATCGGGTCGGTTGTTTCACGCCGAAAATGCAGGATCGGGAAGCGCTGAGAACCGGAGAAGTCGGATTTATCAATGCAGCCATAAAGGACATTTACGGTGCGCCGGTCGGCGACACCATTACACTGACTGCCAATCCCTGCGACAAGCCGTTGCCGGGCTTCAAGCAGGTTCAGCCGCGGGTGTTCGCCGGAATGTTTCCGATCAGTTCGGACGACTACGAGAGCTTTCGGGAAGCGCTGCAGAAACTGCGGCTCAACGACGCGGCGTTGCATTTCGAGCCGGAAACTTCTGCGGCGCTCGGTTTCGGCTTCCGCTGCGGATTTCTCGGCATGCTGCACATGGAGATCGTGCAGCAGAGACTGGAACGGGAATATGGCCTGGAACTGATTACCACGGCACCGACAGTCATTTTCGAAGTGGCCTTGACTTCCGACGAGACGATTTATGTCGATAACCCGGCAAAACTTCCGCCATCGAACGAAGTTGCCGAAATCCGCGAACCGATTATTACCGCCAACATCCTGGTACCCGAAAAACATGTCGGCGCAGTCATGAAACTGTGTATCGAGAAGCGCGGCGTGCAGAAGCATTTACGTTATGGAGGCGGGCAGATGTCACTCGAATACGAACTGCCCCTGGCCGAGGTAGTGCTCGATTTCTTTGACCGCTTGAAGTCCGTGAGCCGCGGCTTCGCGTCCTTCGATTACCATTTCGAGCGTTTCGAAGCGGCACCGCTGGTGCGCCTGGATATTCTGATCAACAAGGAAAAGGTCGATGCCCTGTCAATGATTGTGCATCGTGGCAGCGCCGAAACGCGCGGCCGGGTCCTGGTCGAGAAAATGCGTGAGCTCATCCCGCGGCAGATGTTCGACGTTGCGATACAGGCGGCGATCGGCAGCCAGGTCATTGCCAGAAGCACGGTGAAGGCACTCCGGAAAAACGTCACCGCAAAATGCTACGGTGGGGACGTGTCTCGCAAGAGGAAGCTGCTCGAGAAGCAAAAGGCCGGCAAACGGCGCATGAAACAGATTGGGTCCGTGGAAATACCGCAGGAAGCATTCCTCGCGGTGTTGAAAGTCGAAAAGTGAGTAAGTATCTTGAATATTGACCTGGCATTGATTCTCACTGTTCTGACCGTGCTTTCCGGCGCGATCGTGGCCATCGACCGGTTCGTTCTGCGAAAGCCGGGCCAGGATGCCGGTGCGGATGCCGGCTCGAATCGTGCGGTCAGCACACTCGTCGATTATTCCCGGTCGTTTTTTCCAGTGCTGCTTTTTGTTCTGGTCATTCGATCTTTCGTTTTCGAACCCTTCAGGATTCCTTCCGGCTCGATGCGGCCCACCCTGGTGCAGGGTGACTACATATTCGTCACCAAGTATTCGTACGGCCTGCGGCTTCCGGTCGTTGATAAGAAAATCATCGAGACCGGAGAGCCGGAACGCGGCGACGTCGTGGTTTTTCGACTGCCGTCGGATCCGAGTATCAACTACATCAAGCGTGTCGTCGGCTTGCCAGGCGACACCGTTGTTTATCGCGATCATCAACTGACGGTCAACGGTGAGCGGGTGCCTTTGTGGCCTGCAACGGACGATGCGGAAGGCGATACGCTGCTGTCTCGCTACGTCGAGGATCTCGGCGGACATGAGCACAGCATATTGCTGGCAGGCCCTGGCAATTCGTCACGTGAGGGAGTCTTTGAAGTGCCTGAGGGGCATTATTTCATGCTAGGGGACAATCGCGACAATAGCCGGGACAGCCGTTTCATCGGTATGATTCCGGAGCGCAACCTGGTCGGCCGGGCGGTCCGTATCTGGATGCACATGGATGGCGTGGAATGGCCGGACTGGGGCCGTATCGGTACGAAGATTGAATAAAATGTGGCGCCAGTCACTGAATCGGCGATTGAAACAGAACTAGAATGCCGGGCTAACATACAACGAGAAACCTGGAGTGATGTCGATGATCTGTCAGGGAACATGCATCGAGGTCGGCTGCGGTTCAGCCACCGGGATACTTTTGCCATGCCGCAGCGCACCGCGCCGTCAGGCAGGTATGACCACCATTGGGTTTCTCATACTGGCCGTCTTCATCGGCCTGTTTGCTTTCGCATTCATTCGCCTGACGCCGGTGTATCTTAATTATATGAAAGTCGCCGGCGTGCTGGACGGCGTGCACCAGGAATTCGACGGCCAGAATGCCTCGCGGACGGCGCTTCGTACGTCGATTTCAAGGCGCTTTGACGTAGAGAGTGTGAGTCAGATTACAGCCAAGGACATCAAGGTGACGTCGGACGCGAATGGCTACCTGGTCGAGGCCGTGTACGATCACGACGCACCTTTCATCGGTAATGTGTCGTTCACTGTTCACTTCGACAAGAAGGTCCTGGTTCGCCGTTAATGGTCATGCGAGTCGGCGTCCCCGTTGCCTCACCGGCGATCGGTGACTGATCGCAACGGATTCCCGCTATTGCGAGTATGACGCCTCTCAATGCGAAGCGCTCGAATGCTCCAGGTTCGATTTCGCCGACACTTCCTGTCCGTTGATGTATCCTGCTTTCTGACAGAGAATGCCGGAGGCACTCCGTGTTAATAGAGCGATTACGTTGGATAAAGCCGCCGTCTGGCTGAAAAGATCTCTGGATTACGAGTTTCGCGACGTCGAACTCCTGCAACAGGCCCTGACGCACCGCAGCGCAGGCGGGCAAAATAACGAACGTCTCGAGTTCCTGGGCGATGCCGTGCTGGACGTCGTGGTGTCGGAGGTCGTGTTCAGGCTGAGACCCCCGGCCAGCGAAGGTGTGTTGAGTCGAATTCGAGCTTCATTGGTCAAGGATTCGACACTTGCAAGCCTCGCGATGGAACTCGAGCTCGGAGAACATCTCATCCTGGGCTCTGGCGAACGTAAGTCAGGCGGCTTCCGGCGCGCATCCATTCTGGCCGATGCACTCGAAGCGATTTTTGGCGCGGTTTACCTGGACGCGGGCTTTGAGGAGGCGCGACGCGTCATTTACCAGGCATACGGCGAACGCCTGCACAACCTGCCGGAGTCTGCTGCGCGCAGGGATCCGAAGAGCCGTTTGCAGGAATTGCTGCAGGCGAAACAGATCGAGCTGCCGTCTTACAGCGTCGAAACCGTCACCGGGAAGGCACACCGACAGTTTTTCGAGGTCAGTTGCACGATCCGCACCCTGGACACGGTGACCCTCGGACAGGGTTCGACCCGGCGCCAGGCGGAGCAGGAAGCGGCGACAAAAATGTTGATGCTCGTCGAGGAGTCCTAGTGCACCCCGCCGCAAATAATCGACCATTCTCGCGGCGCCTTGTCGCGTCTGGCGGCGTTGCGACTCCTCGCAAAACGCAAGCTATTCCTCGTCGTCGCGCCTTGCCAGTCACGAAAAGTCGCTCGCGAGAATGGTCGATTATTCATGACGGGGTACACTAGATGACGGTCGGCCCGGCATTCCGTTCCGGTTTCGTCGCCGTGGTCGGTCGGCCCAACGTCGGCAAATCGACACTGATCAATGCGCTTGTCGGTAGCAAGATCAGCATCGTGACCCCGAAGCCACAAACCACGCGCCATCGGATCCTCGGTGTCGTCAGCGATCCCGACTGCCAGATGGTCTTTGTCGACACCCCCGGCCTGCACGGCAGCGCCGGAAAAGCGATGAATCGCCTGATGAACCGCGCGGCGGACAATGCCATACGGGATGCCGACCTGATTTTGTTCATGAGCGAAGCCAATCGTTGGACAGTGGAAGACGAAAATGCGCTAAAACGAGTGGCTGACGGCAGAGGCCGGGTTCCCGTCATCGCGTTGATCAACAAGATAGACAAAGTGCATCCGAAGTCGGAACTGCTGCAGGTCATAGCGGACAGGGCCGCAGCATTCGCGTTTGCCGAAGTCATCCCGATCTCTGCGCGATACCTCGACAACCTCGACAGGCTCGTGCAACTGATCCCCGGGCTGTTGCCGGAATCGCCGCCGCTCTTTCCGGAGGAGACGATGACCGATCGCAGCGATGCGTTTCTGGCTGCGGAGCTGATTCGCGAAAAGCTGACGCTCGCCCTGCGGCAGGAGGTTCCTTACGGCCTGACGGTCGAGATCGAGCGCTTCGACCGCCAGGACGGCGCGCTCGCAATCGGCGCGATCATCTGGGTCGAACGCGACAGCCAGAAAGGCATCGTCGTCGGCAAGGGTGGCAGCCTGTTGAAAAAGGCAGGCCGCGCGGTGCGCTTGGAACTGAAAGAGCACTACGGCGTGCCCGTGCACGTGGAGTTGTGGGTCAAGGTCAGGGACAACTGGGCCGACAGCGAGGAGCAGTTACTGCGGCTCGGCTACGATTCTGAGTGACGGGGATGGCGTTCCAACGCGTGCAGAATGAACCCGCCTGGCTGCTGCATCACCGGCCCTATCAGGATGCAAGCCGGATCCTGGACCTGTTCAGCCGCAGTTACGGGCGGTTGTCGTTGGTCGCTCGCGGCAGCCGCGCCGGTAAGTCCCGTTTGCAGGGTATCCTGCGGCCGTTCATGCCCCTGCAGGTTTCCTGGGTGATGCGATCCGACCTGGGTACGCTGACCGGGGCCGAAGTACGGGGCGCGCCGATCGCGCTCGACGGAGAGGCGCTGCTGGCCGCATATTATGCCAACGAGTTGCTGCTCCATTTCACACACCGCCATGACCCGCAGCCGGAGATTTTCGCCGCTTATGCGGGAACGATCGAACGATTGCAGGGCGGCGCCTCTGTCGCGGTACGGTTACGGGAATTCGAAATGGAGCTGCTGCGGCTGCTGGGATACGGGCTCAACCTGCAGCATGATACCGTTCAGGAAAATCCTTTGGCCGCGGAGCGCTATTATGAATACCGAATGGAGCAGGGACCGGTACAGGTCAGCAAGCGGCGCGGGCCGATGATATTCTCGGGGGCGGAGCTGATTGCGATACGCAATCGTGATTTCGCCAATCCGGACATCCTGCGCTCGGCCGGCAGGCTTCTGCGCAAGGTGATTGCTTTTCACCTTGGCGGGAAGGAATTGAAGAGTCGCAAGGTCCTCATGGACCTGCGGAAGAGCCTGAGGCCGCTACGGCCGCAGGCCTCGCAACCTTGAAAACTCGAGACACATGCAGAAAAACGCAGTAAAGCCACTGCGCCTCGGCGTCAACATCGATCATGTCGCGACCTTGCGGCAGGCACGCGGCACCGACTATCCCGATCCGATCGCGGCCGCGTTGCTGGCGGAACGGGCGGGCGCCGACAGCATCACGCTGCATCTGCGCGAAGATCGGCGGCACATACAGGAGCGCGATGTGCGGTCCTTGCGCGAGGCCATGACGACACATATGAATCTGGAAATGGCCGTCACCGAAGAAATGCTTGGCATTGCGATCGACGTCAAGCCGTCGGACTGCTGTCTCGTCCCGGAAAGCCGCATGGAACTGACCACGGAAGGCGGCCTTGACGTCGCCGCGCAACGGTCAACAATCGACGCAGCCTGTCGTCGATTGGCCGACGCGGGGATCCGGGTCTCGCTGTTCGTTGACCCAGAGCCGCGACAGCTCGATGCGGCGGCTGCCCTCGGTGCGCCCGTGGTCGAAATTCACACCGGCAGGTATGCGGACGCGGACGAACACCAGCGTGCCGCCGAATTTGATCGCGTAGCCAGAGCCGCTGCCTATGCGGAGCAGCTCGGCCTGACTGTGCACGCAGGTCACGGGCTGCATTACGGCAACGTGCAGCCGATCGCAGGTATCCCGGAGATCGTCGAGCTCAATATCGGCCATGCGATTGTCGCGCGCGCGTTGTTCGACGGAATTGCAGCGGCGGTCGCGGAAATGAGGCGCCTGATGGTGGAAGCGAGAGAGCGGTGATTTTCGGGGTCGGGACGGATATCGTCGAGCTTGCCCGCATTCAGGAATCTTACAACCGCTTCGGCGAGCGATTTGTCGAACGCCTGTTGATGCCCGAAGAGCGGGACCTCTTCGAGCGCAGCAAGTGGCCGGTGCGATTCCTGGCGATGCGATTCGCCGGCAAAGAAGCGACCGTCAAAGCCATGGGTACGGGATTCGGGCATGGCATGTGGATTCGCGACGTGGGTATCGTCAACAACGACTGGGGTCGACCGCTGATTATTTTCTCGGAGCGCGGCAGGGGTGTCTGCGAGCAATTGGGGATCGGCGAGGGGCACGTCAGCTTGACCGACGATGGCGGGCTGGTTGTTGCCTTTGCCGTCGTCATGAAAGCCTGAGCAGCAAGGAGTGCAAACTCAGGGCGGAGGTTGCTGCGCCTCCCGGACCGGCGCTCGGACCCGGGGGGGGAGTTCCATCTTTCAACACTTTAAGTAGTTTCTATAATGCATTGTTTTTCCTTCGATATTGAGACTGTTCCGGACGTCGAATTTGGCCGCCGCATGTGGCATCTCGACGGCCTGTCGGAGCGGGATGTCGGCACGGCGATGACCTTCATGCGACAGCAGGCGACGGGGAGCGAATTCCTGCCGTTGCATTTGCATCGCATCGTCGCGATCTCGGTGGCGCTCCGGACCGGCGACACGTTTCGCGTGTGGAGCCTGGGCGATCGGGATTCCGGTGAAGCCGAACTCGTGCAGCGTTTCTTCGACGGGATCGAACGTTACGCGCCCGATCTGGTTTCGTGGAACGGCGGTGGTTTCGACTTGCCGGTGCTGCAGTATCGGGCGCTCAAATACGGCATTCAGGCGCCGCGCTATTGGGAAACGGGCGACAAGGACCGCGAGTTTCGTTACAACAATTACCTGAGCCGTTTTCACTGGCGTCATATCGACCTGATGGACGTTCTCTCCGGCTTCCAGTCGCGCGGCAAGGCCAGCCTGGACCAGATCGCGGTGTTGCTCGGCTTTCCGGGCAAACTTGGACTGAGTGGGGATAAGGTCCGGGACAGCTGGCTGGACGGCGGCATCGACGCCATTCGCAACTATTGCGAAACAGATGTATTGAATACATGGCTCGTCTATCTCCGCTTCGAACACATGCGCGGCAAACTCGATGCAGCCGATCTCGAACGTGAGTTCAGCCTGGTGCGTTCCACCGTTGCCGCGATGCAAGCGCCGCACCTGGACGAGTTCCTTGCCGCGTGGGCGGGCGCGGGGACCGGTGCGGCGAGCGCACCGCCGGGTATCGGGCGACCGTGACTGCGAGGCGCGAACCGGAAACTGCCCGCATACACGCGGTCAGCCACGATGGCCGGGGCATTGCGGCGATCGACGGCAAGAAAATATTCGTGCCGGGTGCATTGGCGGGCGAAGAAGTGCGCTTGCAGCGCCGCAAGTTGCGGCGCAACTTCGATGAGGCCGACCTGCTCGAAGTGCTCGAACCGTCACCGGATCGGATCACACCGCGCTGCGCGGTGTTTCCCGTCTGCGGCGGCTGCTCGCTGCAGCATGTGCCGGACGCGCAGCAACGGGAAATCAAGCAGCGTGCGCTCGAGGACAATTTCGAGCGGATTGCGGGCACCGTGCCAGAGCGCTGGCTGCCGCCGGTATTCGATGCAGAGGGTCCCTGGCGCTATCGCCGGCGCGCGCGTTTGGCCGTCAAGGATGTCCCCGCGAAAGGGCGCGTTTTGGTCGGTTTCAGGGAACGCCACCTGCCGTTTGTGACCGACATGCGCCGTTGCGAAGTACTGGCCCCGCCGCTCGACGGCCTGATCGGCGACCTGAGTGAATTGATCGGCCGGCTGCACGTCCGCAACCGCGTGCCACAGGTCGAAGTCGCTGTCGGCGACAATGCGGTCGAACTCGTGTTTCGCGTACTGGCCGAACCCTCCGCGGACGACAGGGCAGAATTGATGCGATTCGCCGCGCGGCACGAACTGCGCGTTGCACTGCAGCCCGGTGGTCTCGATTCCATCCGCGCGCTGTACCCGGAAACACCGTCCGAACCCTTATATTATGAGTTGCCGGAATTCGGTGTCCGCATGCAGTTCGAGCCGACCGATTTCGTACAGGTGAACGGGCCGGTGAATCGATTGATGGTCAATTTCGCGCTCGACCTGTTACAACCGGAGCCGTCAGAAAGGGTACTGGATCTTTACTGTGGCATCGGGAACTTTTCGCTGCCTCTGGCGCGGCATGCGCACTTCGTCCTCGGTATCGAAGGCGAGGAGCGGATGGTGACGAGGGCGGGTCGCAATGCAGCCGCGAACGGAATCGATCGTTGCGCGTTCCAGACGTCGGACCTGGAGGCGCTCGATGGGCGGGAGGGCTGGGTGCAGGAGCGCTGGGACAAGGTGCTGCTGGACCCGGCGCGCAGCGGCGCGGCTGGCGTGATTCGACACATGCGGGCGCTCGGCCCGGCACGGATCGTCTACGTCTCCTGCCACCCGGGGACCCTGGCCCGCGACACGCGCGTCCTGGTGCGCGAGCAAGGATACCGGCTGGAGGCCGCCGGGATGATCGATATGTTCCCACATACGGCGCACGCCGAAGCCATCGCAGTATTTTCTAAAATGTAGTATAAATAATTAGTTACATTGTCTTTGCAGAAAGAGACTGAAAGAATTCGCATGGCGCTCGGACCCGTTATGCTCGATATCGAGGGACTGTCGCTGACGCCGGCAGACCGCGCCTTGCTGGCGGAGCCCGCCGTCGGCGGGGTCATCCTGTTCAGCCGAAATTACGCTTCGCCGGCGCAACTCGCGGACCTCGTTGCCGCGACGCGCGCGATCCGCACGCCGCCCCTCCTGATCGCCGTGGATCACGAAGGCGGCCGGGTGCAGCGATTTCGCGACGGGTTCAGCGCGATTCCGGCAATGCGTCGGCTGGGCCATCATTACGACCACGAACCACTGGATGCGCTGGCGCTCGCGAGGACGGCCGGCTGGCTGGTTGCTTCCGAATTGCGGGCAAGCGGCATCGACCTGGCGTTTACACCCTGCATCGATCTCGACTGGGGTGTGAGCGAGATCATCGGAGACCGTGCCTTTCATCGCCGGCCCGATCCTGTCGCCGAACTGGCGGCGGCGTACTGCCGCGGGCTGAAGAGCGTTGGCATGGTGGCGATCGGCAAACATTTCCCCGGGCACGGCGCCGTCGTTGCCGACTCACACAAACAACTTCCTGTGGACCGGCGGGAGTTCGGCGAGCTGCTGGATGACATGCGCCCGTATGAAAAGCTGATTGCAAATCGCCTGCTCGCAGGGGTCATGGTGGCTCATGTCGTGTATTCGGAGATGGATCCGCTGCCGGCCGGCTTCTCCGGTTACTGGATCCAGTCGCAGCTGCGCTCGCAACTCGGCTTCGATGGCGCCGTTTTCTGCGACGATCTCAGCATGAAGGCGACCGCAGAGTTCGGATCGTTGCCGCAGCGCGCGAGGCTCGCCCTCGAGGCCGGCTGCGACATGGTGCCGATCTGTAATGATCGCCCCGCAGCGCGTGCGACGGTTGCAGCGCTCCGGGATTATTCGAATCCGCTGTCCCTGGTGCGCCTCGCGCGCCTGCATGGCACCGGCACGCAGTTGCGTGAATCCCTGCTGGCGAGTGATGAATGGCAGGCGGCGGCAGAACGGATCGGCCGCTGGTGGGAGCGGCCCTCACTCGAACTGAACGCCTGATGCGGCCGGGAAGCGGCTGACGCAGCCGATGGCGGGACGGGCCACTCAATATGCCATCATCGCAGGCAGCGGTTTCCGCTCATTCGGCGGCGCCGGGGTGGCGCGGACGCTTCTGACTCGCTACGGGCGGCCCTCGGCGCCCGTGCGGCAGCTCGATTTCGGCCGTCGAGCGGTCTACTTCCTGGCCCGGCACGGCGCCGATCACTCCATACCCCCGCATCGGATCAATTACAGGGCGAATCTCGGCGCCCTGAAACTCCTTGGAGTCGACCAGGTCATCGCCCTCAATACGGTCGGTGTGCTTGATCCACAACGGTTTTCCGGACTGCTGGCGGTCCCCCACCAGGTCATCGACTATACCTATGGACGGGTTCACAGTATTCATGACGGCAACTCGGCTAGTCTCGACCACATCGACTTTACGGAGCCGTTCTGCCCGCGGCTGCGGCAAGGCCTCATCGCCGCCGCTACCGCTGCCGGCGTGCCCTGTCACGCCCACGGCGTGTATGCCGTGACGGAGGGGCCGAGGCTGGAAAGCGCCGCCGAGATCAACCGGCTGGAGAAGGACGGCGCCGATTTGGTCGGCATGACGGCAATGCCCGAGGCGTCCATCGCGCGGGAGCTGGGGATGAGTTACGCCTGCCTGTCGTTGCTGGTAAACCATGCGGCCGGCCGGGGCGAGACAGCGATACATGAAGACATCAATGCCAACACGGAGGCCGCAAAAACGGACGCGCTCTGCGTATTGCGGGCGTTCTTCGGTTCCGACGAATTGCAGGGTGCGTCATGAGCGCTGAATCGCAACCGCATACGGCATTGAGTGCGCCCCTGAAACCGCTGCAGCGCGAGATCCTGGAGCAGCTGATCGCCGCTTCGGCGGAGCCGCTCGTCGTGGCGCGGGTCGATCGCCCGGACTGGCCGGTCGTGCTCTGCAATCCGGCATTCGCCGCACTGTCCGGGGACATGCCCGCACTCGAGCGGCCGCTCGCGGACGTTGTCGAACAGCTGATCGGGCGCGAACTGGCGCTGGAAGTCAGCGAGACGGTGCGCTCGTCTCAGGAAAGCAGTATCCCCGTCGAGTTTCGCAAGCGCGAATATCTGCTAAGTCTCACACCGCTGTCGGTGGCCGGCGCTGGCGCGGCGCGGTTTTATGCCCTCTATTGGCGCGGAGTGGCCAGCGGCGGTCCGGCGCTCGCCGATGTCGAGATGCAACAGGCGCTCATGCGAGCCAGACGCCGGGTACGGGACCTGTCACGCGACGATCCGGTCACCGGGCTCCTGACCGAGTCCGCATTCAGGGAGGTGCTGGCGCACGACTGGGCCGTGGCCGAACGGGAACAGAGCTGCCTCGCACTGGTTTGTTTCGCACTGGATGACTTCGATGCCTATCTCGAAGTATTCGGGCGGCATGCGGGCGACTCCTGCCTGCGCCGCGTCGCACAGGCGGTGCGGCGCTGTCTGCGGCGCGCGAGCGACGTTGCGGCACGAATTACGACGGACGAGGGTGAGTTGCTGGTGGTGTTATCGCATTCCTCCGAGGAGACCGGCGTGCAGGAATTCGCCGCGCGTATCGCAGGGGCCGTGCGTGAACTCGGCCTGCACCATCCGCGCTCGAAGACCTCGCGCTTCGTGACGGTGTCGATCCGCACCGCGGTCGCGGAAGTATTGAAAGACGGCATGACGGCGGACCGCTTCCTTAAGCAGGTGCTGGGGCCCGTTTCCTAGTCAGTCGGACGTGGGCGACACCCTGTCGCTGGCGGCGGGGTCTTCGACTTTGGTTACCTTGGCAAGGACGCCGAAGCGTGGATGGTCGTAATACCGAATGTCGCCGCTCTTCATGATTCTCGATTCGGACAGGTGATAGCGCACCCCCGCCCGGAGCCATCCGTCGCCGTCGTAGACATCGGCATCCTGACCCTGTACCCGCGCGTCGCCGTAAACGATGGCCCGGTCCGTCGCGGAGCGCCTGTCATCCGCGGCATTTCCCATGGCGCGACCGGCCTCGGCCGGGTCGCGCGGATACGCGTCCAATGCGAGGTCGAGTCCCAGGTGAACAAAGCGGCCCTGATACAGTGTGACACTGCCATCCAGGCCGGGCGGCGGGTTGCCGAGCGCACGCAGATGGATGGCGGGTGAAAGCTCTTGTGCGAGGGTGGTCTGAGTCCAGGCGGTACGCATGATGGGGTCGTATGCGTCGAGTCTGACGAGTTCGTTATAGATCGCATCCATGGTGTATGCGCCGGGATCGAGCAGCCGCAATTCGATGCGCTCGCGGAGCGGTGCCTCCTGCAGGCGGTCGTCGCCGCCTGTAATCTCCGGGCTGGCAACAGGGGTATCGGCGGCGGCGTCTGCGGGTGCCTTGTCCGGGCTGTTCACGTCGGCGGTTTCATCGCCGAACACGAATTCCGCATTGCCTTCTGCCGCCGAGTCGGGATCCGCCGTCCAATATTCGTCGGCCGGCCGCCGGTCCGGTACGAAGATTTCGTTGCCGGGGGAGGCGCTGTCGCTGTAGGTAAAGACAATCAGTTCGACGGTGAAACGTGGCTGGTCGGCCGCCGGCGCGCCGAATTCCTGGCCGCTCGCAGTGCCCTGAAAGAGCACGAACAGGATCGCGGCTGACCGGAAGTGGCGGCACGACCTGTCACGCAGCCTCGCTGACAACTGCATCACTTGATTCCTCGACAAGCCCATTTTGCTCATCCTGCCAAAGCCCGGCTCGTTGCCCCATCGGCCGCCAGGGTCTGCAACAACTCCTCGACGGCGTTGAATCTATCCTCCTCGTTCGGCATTGCCAAGCGAAACTGCAGCCTGTCCGCCCCCTGCATCCGGTAGGCCTGGCCGCCACTCTGCACGAGTTGCACCAGCAGGACCGGATTGACATTCGCGTTGCGGCCGAACTGCAGATATCCGCCGGCCGCCGACGCATCGATTTTCTCGATGCCGAGTGCCGCCGCATCCAGTTTGATGGCAGCGATGTGCATGAAGTTTTTCGCAACGGCCGGCAACAGTCCGAACCGGTCGATCAGTTCGACCTGCAGGTCGCGCAACTCTTCGCGCGAGGTGGCGCTTGCAATGCGTTTGTAGAGCATGAGCCGCAAATGCACATCGGGCACGTAGTCGTCGGGCAAGAGGGCGGCCAGGTGCAGATTGATTTCGACGCCGGCGTCGAGCGGTTCGAGCAGGTTCGGCTCCTTGCCTGCCTTGAGCGATCGGATCGCGCGGCCCAGAAGCTCCGTGTAGAGAGAGAAGCCGATCTCCTGAATCTGGCCGCTTTGCGTTTCCCCCAGGAGTTCTCCGGCGCCGCGAATTTCCAGGTCGTGCGTTGCGAGCACGAAGCCCGAGCCCAGGTCCTCGAGCGAATCGATCGCTTCCAGTCGCTTGATCGCGTCCGCCGTCATCGCTGCCCGGGGCGGGGCGACCAGGTAGGCGTACGCGCGATGGTGAGATCGGCCGACCCGGCCTCGTAGCTGATGCAGTTGCGCCAGGCCGAAGCGGTCCGCACGGTTGATGACGATGGTATTCGCAGTTGGCACGTCGATGCCGCTTTCGACAATGGTGGTGCATAACAGGATGTTGAAGCGCCGATGGTAGAAATCCAGCATGACCTGCTCGAGCTCCCGTTCCGCCATCTGACCGTGGCCGACGCGAACGCTGGCTTCGGGGACGAGCATTCGCAGACGATCTCCGACCTTTTCGATGTCCTGCACGCGATTGTGAATGAAATAAACCTGTCCGCCGCGTTTGATCTCGCGCAGGCAGGCTTCGCGAATGACGACATCGTTCCACTCGCTGACGAAAGTCTTGACGGACAGGCGCAGGGCAGGAGGAGTCGTGATCAGCGACATCTCACGCAGTCCGCCCAGTGCGAGGTTCAGCGTGCGCGGAATCGGCGTCGCAGTCAGAGTGAGGACGTCGACCTCGCTGCGCAACGACTTGATGGCTTCCTTGTGACGCACGCCGAAGCGATGCTCTTCGTCGACGATGACCAGTCCGATATCCCGGAAGTCCTTCGTATGCTGCAGTAATTTATGAGTACCGATGACGACGTCCACCGCCGCCGAGCGCAGCCCGTCGACGATGTTCTGGGTGTCTTTGCGGCTGCGAAAGCGCGACAGTACTTCGATCCGGACCGGCCAGTCGGCAAACCGGTCCCTGAACGTCTGTCCATGCTGTTCTGCAAGCAGGGTTGTCGGTACGAGTACGGCGACCTGTTTGCCTCCGTGTACCGCCGCAAAAGTGGCGCGCAGCGCGACTTCGGTCTTGCCGAAGCCGACATCGCCGCAGACCACGCGATCCATCGGACTGCCGCTGGCGAGATCTGCCAGCACTTCTTCGATGGTGCGTGCCTGATCGGGCGTCGGCTCGAAGGGAAAGCCGTCCTCGAACGCCCGGTACTCCGTCGCGGGCCAGCGAAAACGGTGGCCGGGACGTGCCGCGCGGCGGGCATATACGTCCAAAAGTTCCGCCGCTATGTCGCGAATCCTGGCTGTCGCACGCTGTTTCGCTTTAGCCCACTGGTCGCTGCCGAGCCGATGCAACGGCGCATTTTCGGGCGATGCACCGGTGTAACGGGAAATCCGGTCGAGCGCATGGACCGGTACATACAGCTTGTCGCCGTCCGCGTACAGGAGACTCAGGAAGTCGGCGCGGATACCGCCGGTTTGAAGCGTCATCAGACCGAGATACCGGCCGACGCCGTACTCGGCATGCACGACCGGCGAATTTTCGGCCAGGTCGTTCAGTTCGCGGATGATCGTTTCCGGATCGCGTTCCGCGCGGCGGCGTCGCGAGCGCTGACGCGGCTTCTCGCCGAACAGCTGCTGTTCGGCAATGATGGCAACCCCGGCAGCCGGCAACAGGATTCCGCTGTCGATCGGCCCCACCGCAACGCCGAGGCGCGCATCCGACTCGGCGAACGCCTGCCAGCGGTCGAATCTCCGCACCTCGAGGCCACGGCCGTGTAACAGTTCCACGATATTCTCACGCCGACCGGGCGATTCGGCGGTGAACAATACACGGCCGTCGAAGTCGTCGAGAAAACGCATGAGAGAGGCGGCGGCATCCTCGTATCGCGCTTCGATGCGCAGCGCCGGCGGTAACCGGGTCTGCACATTGCAGGCGTGCGCAGTCTCCGGTACTGATTGCGCCGAATAATTGAGCATTCGAAAACTCGATAATTTTTCCGTGACCTGGTCGGGTGCGACGAAGGCCTCAGCGGCCATCAGGATCGGGCGCTCCGGATCGATACTGCACAATTCATAGCGTTCGCCGATTTCAGCCCAGGCGTGGTCGAGAATCTCCGGCAGGTCCGCCGGGGCAAGCACCAGTGCGTTACCCGGCAGATAATCCGGCAACGTTGCCGATGCTTCGAAAAACAACGGCAGATAATATTCGATGCCGCCATGCGCGATGCCTTCGGAAATTTCCCGGTAAACGCGCGACTTCGTCGGTTGTCCCGAGAAGCGGGCCCGGTAACGTCGACGGAAGCCGCCGACGTCGTCCTTATCCAGCGGTATCTCCTTCGCCGGCAGTATCGCGATGGCCTCGAGTGAATCCGTCGTCAGCTGGGTATCCGGGTCGAATAATCGAAGCGACTCGATCTCGTCGTCGAAGAAGTCGAGACGCACGGGCAGCTCGGAACCCATCGGAAAAATATCGAGCAGTGAACCGCGCACCGCAAGTTCGCCGTGTTCCGTGACCTGGGGCACACGTACGTAGCCCGATGCCGTCAATGAGTCGATGAACGGTTGCCGTGGCCGTTGCTCACCTTGTTTCAGCCTGAGCGAACGGGCGCCGATGTAATCCGTCGGCGGCAGCCGCTGCAGCAGGCCGGACGCGGCTACGATGACGACGCCGCGTTGCAGATGCGGAAGCTCCGCCAGTACCGACAGGCGTTGCGACACGATGTCCTGATGCGGCGAAAACGTGTCGTAAGGCAGCGTTTCCCATTCGACGAAGTGCGAGACCGGCAACCCCCCGCCCGCGAAATAGCGGATTTCGGCTTCGAGCAGATCCGCTTGAGCCGCGTCCGCGGCCAGCACGATCACCGGGCGGCCACAAGCCATAGCCAGTTCGACCGCGTAGAGCGCTCGGCTGGCGCCAATCAGCTGGCCGACGGAGGTACGGGTCGCGGTCGCACTGTCGGGCGACAACAAAAACGAGGGTCGATGGGACACTGGGGATGCACGAGCCAAGGATACGAACGGCCCGCTATTATCGCACAGACGGGGAGGGCAACTCTAACGGCAGGCGCTATTGAAGCCCACGCGTCGCCCTCTGGCGCCCGCACGAATTGCTTCGGGAGCACGCCACCGGCGTGCGTGCGGCTTAATTCTTTGAAACGGAATGAATGACCTTGTCGTACTCGAAGAAGACGACGAAGTCATCGTAATCCCAACGGGATATCGGCGGGTCGCCGACCGCGCCGTGCCGCGAAGCCGGTGTGCCGTAACTCGCTTCGACGCGGGCCTGCGTCATGCCGCGCGTCGGCTTGCCGGGCGCACCGAAACGGGCGGCCGCCTCTGCGGCGCTCATATCCAGCGTATCGGCGTGGACGCCGGCGGCGAATCCGCCGATCAGCACCGCCAGGGTCAAGGCGCGCAACTTGAGTTTCATGGACTCTCCCCACAAGTCGTTTTACGACCGGGCGACTATAGCATCGCGTACCGGGTCAAAAAACGCTGCCAGCATTGAAAATGTGACTTAAGTCACATTTCAACTGTGGTTTAATGCGCCGCATGATCAGCGCTGTCGAACTATTCATCGGTTTGCGTTACCTGCGCGCGAAACGGCGCACCAGGTTCGTATCCTTCATTACCCTGATTTCTCTCGCGGGCATCGCCCTCGGCGTGGCGGCGCTGATTGTGATTCTCTCGGTCATGAACGGTTTCGAAGGCGAATTGCGAGGCCGTTTGCTGAGCATGACCGCGCACGGTTATGTCACCGGAGAGGACGGCCGTGTCACCGACTGGAAAACGCTGCAAGCCGCCATCAATGCAACACCGGGCGTTGCCGCCGCGGCGCCGGTCGTGGAAATGGAAGGGATGATCCAGACCGGCCGATGGCTGACGGCCGTACTGGTGAACGGCGTTGATCCCGACTCCCAGGTCAAGCTCGGGGGCGACACCGTGAACTTCATTGCCGGCGACCTGACCGTGCTCGAACCAGGGCAGAACAACATCATCCTGGGTCGGATTCTTGCCTTCGATCTCGGCGTGAGCCTCGGCGACGGCGTGGTGCTGTTGATTCCACGCCCGGTCGGCGACGGCACGATGGAGCCGGTGCTCGAACGCTTCATCGTGCGCGGCGTGTTCGAGGCCGGTATTCAGGACCATGATGCGAAGCTCGCCATCGTGCACCTGGCAGATGCAGCGAGAATGATGTCGTACGGTGACGCGGTCACGGCCGTTCGCTTTCGGGCACACGATGTCATGGCTGCGCCGGCAATCTCGCGGGCGTTGCAGGAAGAACTCGGCGAGGGCTTCCGTACGAGCGACTGGACCATCGAGAATGCCAGCTACTTTCGCGCAATTCGGCTGGAAAAGATGATGATGTCCCTGATTCTGTCGCTGATCATCGGTGTCGCCGCTTTCAATATCGTTGCCAGCCTCGTGATGGTCGTGACCGACAAGACCAACGACATCGCGATCCTGCGAACGCTCGGGATGCGCCCGGGGGACGTCGTGCGCGTGTTCTTCATCCAGGGCGCCGTAATCGGCTGGATGGGAGTCGCACTGGGTGTGGTGGGAGGTATCGTGCTGGCGCTCAATGTCCCGACGCTGGCGCCGGCGTTGGAGCAGTTGTTCGGCTTTCAGATCATGCCCGGCGACGTTTACTACGTCACCCGAATTCCATCGACAGTCCATTTCGAAGACGTGGCTGTCATCGCGATCGCGGCTTTTTTACTGACTTCGCTCGCCACCTTGTATCCGGCGCGCCGTGCAGCGAAAGTCAATCCTGCGGTCGCGCTGAGATACGAGTAAACGCATGGCGCCTGGCTTCGAATTCTGGGTGGGCGGCCGCTATGTGCGCTCGCGAAGCAGCAACCGGTTCGTGTCGCTGATCTCCGCGATCTCGATGCTGGGTATCGCAATCGCGGTTGCCGTGCTGATCGTCGTACTTTCCGTTGTGAATGGCTTCGAACAGGAGCTGCGAGAACGGCTGCTGGCGATGTCGGCGCATGCGACGATCGAGGACCCTGACGGAGAGTTCGACAACTGGCCGGACAGGGTGAAACAGGCCGCAGAAAATCCCGGTGTGGAAGCCGCGGCGCCGTACGTCGACGGGCAGGCATTGCTGATTCTCGGAGAGCGGCTGAGCGGCGTGGAATTGCGCGGGATCGATCCGCAGCTCGAGGATACGGTGTCCGGCGTCGCCGGACTGATGACCGCCGGTGACGTGACCCGGTTGCGGCCGGGAAGTTTCGGCATCGTGCTGGGTAATGAGCTTGCGAAGCATCTGCATGCGGATCCCGGCGACAAAGTCACGGTGACGCTGGCGCAGGGAATGGTTACGCCGGTCGGCATCTTCCCGCGCAAGAAGCGATTCACGGTGACCGGCATCTATCGCGTCGGCATGTACGAATTCGACCGGCGTCTCGCGTTCATCAATCTCGAGGATGCGCAGCGGCTCTATCGCAAGGGAACAGCGGTCAGCGGCATTCGGCTGGCCGTTACGGATATCTACCGTGCACCGCAGATCGTTCGCGATGTTGCACTGGCCGCAGGCGAGTCCGTGCTCGTCAGTGACTGGACACGGCGTCACATCAACTTTTTTCGGTCCATCCAGATTACGAAATCCATCTTGTTCGTAATTCTATTGATGGTCGTGGCCGTGGCCGCGTTCAATATCGTCTCGACACTGGTCATGGTCGTCAAGGACAAGCAGTCGGACATCGCGATCTTGCGTACGGTGGGTGCACGGCCTGGCGGAATCCTGCGCATATTCGTCACCCAGGGCAGTATCATCGGCCTCGCCGGCACGATTCTGGGCGTCGCTCTGGGCGTTGTCGTGACTTTGAACCTGGAGACCATCGTGCATTTTATGGAAGCGACATTCGGCATCAAGTTCCTGGCAGCGGATGTGTATTTCATCAGCGACCTGCCGGCCGATCTCCGGCTCCGGGACGTCCTGAAAATCAGCGCAATTGCGTTGGTGCTCGCGCTGCTGTCGACGCTGTACCCGGCGTGGCGCGCCGCTCGCACCTCGCCGGCAGAGGCGCTCCGATATGAATGATATGGGAAAACGCCCGGCAACCGACGCCGTCGTTTTCGAGTGCCGCGCTGTGGTGCGTCGTTTCCGCGAGGGACCTGCAACCCTCGAGGTGCTCTCCGGTGTGGATCTGACCGTCCGGAAGGCCGAACGCGTCGCCATTGTGGGCGCTTCGGGTTCCGGCAAGTCGACCCTGTTGCAGATCATGGGCGGCCTGGACGACCCGACCGCCGGTGAGGTGTTCGTCGGCGGCCAGTCGCTGGCGGCTGCAGACGAAGCGGCGAAGGGCGATATCCGCAACCGCTTTCTGGGGTTCGTGTATCAGTTTCACCATCTGTTGCCCGAATTTTCGGCCGAAGAAAATGTGGCAATGCCGCTCCTCGTGCGTCATACGCGGAAGAGTGATGCATTGCGGCAGGCGAAGGACCTGCTCGAACGGGTCGGGTTGGGACAACGGCTGACACACAAACCCGGCGAATTGTCCGGCGGTGAACGACAGCGCGCCGCTGTGGCGCGCGCGCTGATCACGCGCCCCATGCTGGTACTGGCAGATGAACCGACCGGAAACCTCGACGCCGGTAACGGCGAGCAGGTGCTCCGACTGATGCTCGAACTCAATCGTGAACTCAAGACGAGTCTCGTAATCGTCACTCACGATCATTCGATCGCCGAACGCATGGACCGCATCATGACGCTCGAAAACGGCCGCCTGACGGCTCTCTACCTCGGCCCCTGATCCCTGCGGTCCGGGTTGCGATTCCGTTTCTCCGCCAGGTAATCCGCGAGCGAGGCCCGCCACAGCAGATCGAGTGCGATGTAACCGATCAACGCGGCGAGCATGCCGAGCAACAGGCAGCCGAGCAGCAGCGGTTGCCACACAGCGATAAATTTTCCGGTCAACCAGTCGAGCGAAAGTTCGAATGCGAACGGCTGCGCTCTATGTCCGAGCAATTTCACTCCGACTCTGTAGGCGAGGAAAAACATGGGACCCATCGTGAGCGGGTTGCATACGAGTGTCGTGATCGCCGCAACCGGGATGTTGACCGCGAGCGCAAGGGCGGATAGTGCGGCGATCAGCATGTGGCCGGGGATCGGGAGAAACGCCACAAAAAGTCCCAGTGCAAATGCGGGTACGACGTTGCGACGGCGTATCCCCCAGAGCCTGGGGTCGTGCAGCAGGTGATCAAACGGCGCCAGGTACCAGCGCCCGTGAAAACGGTCGCGTTTCAACGCGAACTTGCGAAAAAAGCGCCTTGGCATCGTTAACCGGTTTCGGTCCTATCGGAATGGTCGGCGGAACATCATGGGCGGCATGATAGCGAGCGGGCAGTCGAAAAACACCTCGCGAGAAGTCTGTGCCGGCGTCGTCAGTCCCGTGTCTATGCGAATGGCGGGCGTGGCCCGGGACAGGGCGAGCTTTGCAAGGAAGCGTCAACATGCTGCGGAACTGCCTGTTTGCACTTGTGGGTACTTACTCGCTGCAGCTCTGCAATCGTCTGCCCTCCGACACGATGCTCGTGGCAGCCATCGCACTCGCTGCAGGCGGACTGTGTTTTCGCAGGGTCCGTCCCGCCGGTTTTTTTCTGCTTGGACTGTGCCTGGTCTGGATTTCGTCCCGGGCAGTGATTCACGATCGCCTGTCTCCGGAGCTGGCGGCAGAGACATTGACGGTCGTGGGGCGCATAGCGGACTTTCCGGATGCGCGCGCCGGCCCGTTGCGCCTTGTCCTGTCGACTGACGACCGTGCCGAATGGCCGGCCAGGATACGACTGAGCTGGTACGACGCGCCGGCTCTCCCGCGAATCGGCGAAACCTGGACGCTCCAGGTGCGGTTGCGGAGGCCGCGAGGTTTCTCTAACCCGGTGCGTTTTGACTACGAGCACTGGCTCTTCCGGCAGCGGATCACTGCCACGGGATACGTTGTCAACGGCACCGCAAACGCCAGGAACACCGATATCTCCGTCGACCGTGTTTCCGCATTGCGCCAGCACATGGTCGATCGGATGACCGCCTTGCTGGGGCACAACGACGCAACTGCGGTGTTGCAGGCGGTTACCGTGGGCGCCACCCACGAGATCAGCAAACAGCAGTGGGAGCGTTATGCGGCGACCGGCACCAGCCATATCATGGCGATATCCGGCATGAACATCGCGATGGCGGCCGGCGGTGCCTTTGTGCTTGCGTGGCTCGGTCTGGCGGCGTGCTGCCGCTCGGCAAACATCCGCGATGCGGCGCTGGCGATCGCTGCCGTCGTCGCCATTCTGTACGCGGAAATTTCGGGCTTCGCCGTGCCGGCACGCCGAGCGATGCTGATGGCATGCATGGTCATGGCAGCGAATCTCATGCGGCGGCAATTGTTCGCGAAGCGTTTGCTGGCAGTCAGTTGCATGTTCATCCTCTTTACGGAGCCGCTGGCCGCGCATGCGCCGGGATTCCAGTTGTCATTCGCCGCGGTGGCAATTCTCCTATGGGTCGCGCGCCAACGCGGCCTCGCGACGAGGCACCCCGACGCTTCGGTAACACGAAGAGTGGCGCGGGGCACATGCGAGCTGACGGTACTGCAGTTTACCTTGCTGCTCGGCCTGTTCCCGCTGACCGCAGTGCTGTTCGGTCGCGTCGCCTGGTTTGCTCCGCTGGTCAACATGATGGCCCTGCCGGTGTTCGATCTCGTCACGGTCCCGACAGGGTTACTGGGTTTGCTGCTCGACGGGCCTTTGGAAATCCCGGGTGACTGGTTACTGTGGATCGCGTGGCACAGCGTCCGTCTGCTGCTTGGGCTGATCGCCATCGTGGCGGAGTGGCCGCTGGCTCACACTCACATTGCAGCGATCAGCGGCGCCACATTGATTGTCGCTTGGCTGCCGGCCGTCTGGGCGATTGCGCCGCCGGGTTTTCCGGGCCGTCGCCTGGCCTGGATCGCGGCGCTCGCCCTCGTCCTGCAAAAACCGCCGCCGCCCCCTCAGGGCTGCCTGGGGATGACGGTGCTGGATGTCGGTCAGGGACTTTCAATCGAACTCGAAACTCACCGTCGAACGCTTGTGTACGACACCGGCCCGGCCTTTCAGAGCGGCAGCGATACCGGAGCGCTCGTCGTCGTTCCGTACCTGCGTGCACTGGGCGCACGGCGGGTCGACACGCTGATCGTCAGCCACGCAGATCTGGACCATGCAGGTGGTGTCGCGTCGCTGCTCGAAACCTATCCGGTATCACAGATCTTTACCGGCGAACGTTTACCGAAAGTCCGGCGACGACAGTTGCACTGCCGAAGCGGGCAGGCGTGGCTGTGGGACGGCGTACGGTTCGCATTCATGAATCCGCGCGACTACGCCCTCGCAACGGGCAACAACGCCTCTTGCGTCCTGGAGATTGCCGTAGGCTCGCACCGGATACTGTTGACGGGCGATATCGAACTGCCACTGGAGAATCACCTGCTTCGCACAATGGCGCTCACCGCAGTCGACGTCGTCATCGTGCCGCATCACGGCAGCCGCACCTCATCGAGCCTTCCCTTCGTCAACCGGCTGCGGCCACGCATCGCAATCGTCTCCGCAGGCTACGACAACCGCTGGGGTTTCCCGAAGGCCGATATCGTCGCCCGCTGGCAAGCCGCAGGCGCAAACGTGTTGAATACCGCCACCTCCGGAGCAATCAGCCTGCAAATCTGCCCTGGTCCCGCACCGATCGCCGTCAACGAACACCGCATCCGCCACCACCGCTACTGGACCGAACCGTAAGCGCGTCATTCAGCAACACCAATGACGATCGGAGCACGTCCTTCAGGGACGCCCATGATGATCGGGGGCGAAGCGCCTGTCGGGGAGTGTTCCTCAGGGACACCCACGATGCGTTGTTGGCAGGCGAAGCACCTGTCGGGGGGGCTTTTCAGGACCGCCGTCAATACGTCCATGCAGGCTTCGGGCGAAACATCCCTGTTTCGCACGATCCTGAAAAGCCCTCCCCGACACGCGCTTCGCCCCCGATCATCACGGGTGTCCCTGAAGAATACCCGACAGGCGCTTCGGCCTGCCAACGACCGGGCGTCTTTCGGGACTTGACCGTTTACCGAAGAATTTTTCACCAAGCCGCTGTATATTTCGGCTTTCTATGGATCGCATGTATGGTTGAAATCGTCAAAAGCGGCGGCTGGTTGATGGCGCCGATCATCCTGTGCGGCATCATCACGCTGGGGATCATTCTCGAACGGTTCTGGACACTGCAGCAAAAGCGGGTCGTCCCGGCGGACCTGACCAGCAAGGTATGGGGTTGGGTGAAAAAGGATGCGTTGGATCAACGTCAGATCCAGACTTTGCATCAGGGATCGCCGCTCGGGCAGATTCTGGCGGCCGGCCTCATCAATCGCGATCGCGAACGCGCGGTCATGAAGGAAAGTATCGAAGATACGGGTCGCCACGTTGTGCACGATCTCGAGCGCTATCTCGATACCCTGGCCACCATCGCCGGTATCTCCCCATTGCTTGGACTGCTCGGCACGGTCGCTGGCATGATCCAGGCATTTGCCGCTATCACCACGCATGGAGTCGGCAATCCAGCCGTCCTTGCAGGCGGGATCGCAACGGCGTTGATTACGACCGCTGCCGGCTTGACGGTCGCGATACCTGCATTGATCGCCTATCGCTATTACCAAAATCGGGTCGATACGCTGGTGGTGGAGATGGAAAAGGAAGCAATAAAGTTCGTCGAAGCGTTGCATCGCCGGCAGATCGGTAAAGGTATCTCAACGTGAAACTCAGCGCGAAATCCAAACCCGAACCCGAGGTCAATCTCACCTCGCTGATCGACGTCGTTCTCCTGCTCGTGCTTTTTTTCATGGTTTCCACAACCTTTGTCAAGCAGTCGCAAATTTCGATTTCGCTGCCTGAGACGGACAGTGCGGAACAGCTTCAACAGGCACCTCTGCAGGTGGACGTAATGATTACCGAAAAAGGGACCTATCTGATCAATGGCCGCGAGCTCATCAATAATCGGCCCGAAACCATTCGTAATGCCTTACGGGAGGTATCAGGCGGTAATACAGCACTGCCTTTGACGATCAGCGCCGATGCGAACGCGCGCCATCAGGATGTCGTAACGGCAATGGACGTTGCGGGGAGGCTGGGGTTCGTGCAGATCAACATAGCGACCGTGAACGATCCGACCGATTAGCGCCCGTCACTCACGGTGAGCAGTCGAATCGACCCGCGTCTGACAAGCGTCTACCGGCGACTCTGGAGGTACGTGCTTCCGTACCGGTCCATCGGCGCGATTGCGATCGTCGCAATGGCGGCGACTGCGGCCGTCGAGGCGGGCATGGTCTCCTTGTTGAAGCCCCTCACTGACGAGGCGCTGGTCGCGCGCAACCTGGAAGCTGTCAGGTGGATGCCGTTGGCATTCGTCGGCATTTTTATCGGCCGCGGCCTGGCGGGCTTTGCGTCCGAAATGTCGCTGGGGTGGATCGGGCGGGGCGTGATCAGTTCCCTGCGGCGCGACGTCTTCAAGAAATTCCTGACGCTGCCCGCGCAATTCTTCGAGAACCAGTCGACCGGTCCGCTGCTTTCGAGAATTACCTACAACGTCGAAATGGTCGCTGAGTCGGTCACGAGTGTCGTGACGATCCTGGTGCGCGACTTGCTGACCGTTACCGCGGCCGTTGCCGTCATGCTGTTGCAAAGCGTCCGCCTGTCCTTTTTTGTGGCCATACTGATGCCGGTCATTGCGCTGCTCATCCAGATTCTGGGTAAGGCATTCCGCCGTTACAGCGGGAGGATCCAGGACTCCGTTGGTGAAGTGACGCAGGTATCGGAAGAGGTGATCACCGGCAACCGGATCGTCAAGATTTTCGGCGGCTACGACTATGAAAAGGATCGGCTGATCGAAGTCGACGAGAGGAACCGGAAACAGAATCTGAAACTGATCCGCTCGCGATCGCTGGGCGTTGCCGTGACCCAGGCCATTTTCGGCTTCGGTATCGCGGGGGTGATCTATGTCGCCGGCAAGGAATCGGTCGACGGCAACCTGACGCCGGGCAATTTCATCGCGTTCTTCGGTGCCATGATGTTGATGTTGCAGCCGCTCAGGCGCATCACCAACGTGAGCGCGACCTTGCAACGCGGTATCGCGGCAGGGGAGAGCCTGTTCCGGATTATCGACGAGCCGGACGAAGTGGATTCGGGTTCGTTTCGCGCCGATTCGGTGAGGGGCGACGTGGAGTACCGGAATGTCCGTTTCTCGTATGGCGGCGACAAAGGTCCGGTGCTCGATAACCTGAATCTCAAGATCGAAGCCGGCAAATCAATGGCAATCGTCGGGCATTCGGGCAGCGGCAAATCGACACTGGTCAGTCTGCTACCCCGGTTCTACGACGTGGAAGCGGGAGAAATTCTGCTCGACGGCACGCCCGTGCGAGAGTATGCGCTCGACAATCTGCGCTCGCACATCAGTCTCGTCAGCCAGGACATCGTGCTCTTCAACGATACGATTGCCAACAATCTGGCTTACGGTCAATTGAGACAATGCACGCGTGCGGAACTGCTGCAGGCCGCCGAGGCCGCCCACCTGACGGATTTCATTGCGGAATTGCCGGACGGTCTGGACACGATGGTGGGAGATCGGGGCGTGCTTCTGTCGGGCGGCCAGCGCCAGCGCATAGCGATCGGACGCGCACTCCTCAAGGATGCGCCGGTGCTGATCCTTGACGAAGCGACTTCGTCTCTGGACACACAATCCGAACGACGTATCCAGGAGGCACTCAACGCGCTCATGCGGGATCGCACCGTCCTGGTGATTGCTCACCGGCTGTCGACGGTCGAAAGTGCCGACCAGATCATCGTGCTGGACCGCGGCCGCATTGTCGAATCGGGAACGCATCGGGAATTGCTCGCAGACGACGGACATTATGCCGCCCTGTACCGCATGCAATTCGCTGACGAACCCGCCGGCGCCGGTTAGCCGCGCGAACGCGGTGAGAGGTTCCGCCGACAGGTTCTTCAACCGTGTGTGGTATGGGCACTCGAAGTGGCGCTGGCTGGCCATTCCGTTCAGTTGGCTGTTTGCATCGGCGATGTTCGGCAGGCGCGCACTGTACCGTGCTGGCGTATTGCGGGGCAGGGACGCCGGAAGGCCGGTGATCGTCGTCGGCAATATTGCCGTCGGCGGGACCGGCAAAACACCGGTCACGATCTGGCTCGCCGAAAGTCTCAAAGCGCGGGGCCTCAAACCGGGTATCGTCAGCCGCGGCTACGGCGGGCGGGTCGGACCTCTGCCGCTGCAGGTAACCGATTCGAGCGATCCGGCGGTCGTCGGAGACGAACCTTTGCTCATGGCGAGGCGCGTTGTCTGTCCCGTCGCCGTGCATCCGGATCGCGTTGCCGCGGCCGGTTTGCTCGCGGACATGGGCTGCGATGTCATCGTCGCCGACGACGGCCTGCAACACTACCGATTGCTCCGGGACTTTGAAATTGCGGTGGTCGATGGTGCCCGGGGCTTCGGCAACCGCCGGCTGTTGCCGGCGGGGCCGCTCAGGGAACCGCTGTCGAGATTGCAGACGGTGAACCGGATCATGGTGCAGGGCCGGGGTGAGCTGCCGGTCAAACTGCGAGCGGGCGGTTATCCGAATGTGACACAATTCGAACTGGCAGCCCGCGCCGTGCATAATCTCGGTGGCAAGCCGCCGGTCACACTCGAGGCATTCAGGGGGAAGTCCGTACACGCGGTAGCGGCGATCGGCAATCCTCAGCGCTTTTTCGATCTGTTGCAGGACCATGGCATCGAGGCTATGCCGCACGTCCTCGCGGATCACGCGGCGCTGACACGAGCCGATCTTGAATTCGACGATGCGCTCGCTGTCATCATGACTGAAAAGGATGCGGTCAAATGCGGCGGTTTTGCCCCCGGGAATTGTTGGTACGTAGCGGTGGACATCGCGCTTGCGGCGGACGCCGATACATCCTGGATTGACGGACTCACGGAGCAGGTTAGATTACGGCAATGACAGAATACGTGGTTGTCATTCCCGCGCGCTATGCCTCGACACGGCTGCCGGGGAAACCTCTGCGGCTGATTGCCGGCAAACCGATGCTGCAGCATGTCCATGAACGGGCAATCGCGAGCGGTGCGGCAGAAGTGGTCGTCGCTACGGACGACGAACGGATCGTTCGCGCCGCCGAAGCCTTCGGCGCGAACGTCTGCATGACCGATGGCAACCATCCATCGGGCACCGACAGGCTGGCCGAAGTCAGCCGGCTGCGCGGCTGGCCTGATGACCGGATCGTCGTCAATCTGCAGGGCGACGAACCGTTGCTGCCCGCAGAGCTCATCGACCAGTGCGCCACACTGCTGGAGTCCGGCGCAGTCGGCATGGCAACCCTGGCGTCGCCTTTTCAATCAACGACGGAGTTCGAGGATCCGAATGTCGTCAAAGTGATTGTCGATGATGAGCACAATGCAATTTACTTCAGCCGTGCAGCGATACCGTATGCCAGAAGCCCGCAGACCGTCGAAAAAGCAATGGATTGTGCGCTCCACCATCATGGTATCTATGCGTATCGTGTCGATGTGCTGCACCGGATCGTGGCTGCCGCGCGCGCACCGCTGGAAGCCAGCGAACAACTCGAACAATTGCGCGCCATCGCGTTGGGTATCAGGATACGTGTCGGAAAGCCGCGTGTGAGACCGGGCCCGGGAGTTGACACCGAGGCCGATCTGGCCAGAATTGGCGAACTGCTTGCAGCGGGAGACAGGGAATGAGTCGTCAACGATTGAGCGTGCTGTTCGTGTGTATGGGAAACATTTGCCGCTCTCCAACCGCCGAGGGCGTGTTCCGCAAAGTCGTGACGGATGCCGGTCTGTCCGAGGTGATACACATCGAATCGGCCGGGACACACGCTTATCATGCCGGCGCTTCGCCGGATCACCGTGCGCAGGAGGCAGCCGAACGCAGAGGTGTCACCTTGTCCCACATTCGCGCGCGGCGCGTCAGCGACGACGACTTCGAAGCGTTCGATTACATACTGGTGATGGACAGGAACAATCTGGACGAACTGCTGCAGCGCGTGCCGGCGGACCACAAGCGCAAGGTCCGCCTGTTTCTCGAGTTCGCGGGATCTCCGCAAGTCGACGAAGTGCCGGATCCCTATTACGGCGGTCCGTCCGGGTTCGACCTGGTGCTCGATCTGGTCGAGCAGGCGTCGGCGCGGTTGCTCAGACGCCTCCGCTCAACCACCCGCTTACGTTAGGGACCCTCTGCACAAGTGACTGCGCTCGCCGCCGGTAGTCACTGGCCGGGGAGATTCTCGTCCGAAGGCGCTTTTTCCGGCGCGGGTTTCTCGACCGGAGCAGCCGGCTCCCAGGGCAGCAGGCGTCCTGTCGACGCCGATTTTCCGGCGGCAGGTGTCGCCGGCTCCGGGGCCCGCGGCTGGCTGACCGGCGGCGCGGAATGCGGCTTCACGCCGCTCGCCGCGCTGCTGCGTTCCGGCACATCGCTCCGGCTGCCGTTGCTGCGCTCTCCGGGTATTCGTGCCGGCTTCGTCTCGGGCACGGGCACTGCGGCAGGGTCCATTGTCTTTGGGGGTTCCTGTGACACCGCTGCCGGCGGTGGAGCTTGCGGTTCGGCTTGGTGAACCTGCGCCGTGCCCCCATTGCCGTCCTGTCGGTTCGTGACCGCCTCCTGGTTCGCCGGCGCGTCCGTGCTCTCCGCACCCCGTTTGCGCCGCCGCCCGCCACGACTGCGGCGTTTGGCGGATTTCTTGCGGCTATCGTCGCGGCTCTCACCGCGGCTCTCGCTGCGGGAATCCTGCCGCTCTCGCGCGGGATTGTCGGATCCGACCGCGCGACGCTCGGCGGAGACGGTTCGGCCGCCGTTCGAGCTGCGGTCGGCTTGCTCCGTGCCGCTGCGTTTCCTGCCCGCTTTCTGCGGCCGCGGCGAACTTCTCTTATCGGTCCGCTGCGGCTCGCTTCTGCGTCGCGAGCGTTGAGCGCCGCGGCTGTCCGGCTTCCTGGCGGGCTTTCGCCGACCTGTTTTCGAGTGCTCGCGGCTTGTGTCGGCAGGTCCTTTAAACAGACCGAACAGGCGCGCCAGCAGGCCCGGCCCTTTCGTCGGGACATTGCTGCGTACCGGCGCCGGTGTGCTCGGAGTGATGGTCGCGACCGCGGCTGGTTCTGCGGCTTTGCGTTCCGCGGCCAGCGTCACCTCGGGTTCGTCGGCGGTGTCCATCAGCCGGTAACTGGTACCTGTATTTTCCGGCAGCTCGACCTGGTCGTCACGGACACGGCGAATCTGGTAATGCGGCGTCTCGAGCGCCGGATTTGCCACCAGAACCACCTGCGTGTCGTTGCGCGATTCCAGGCTCTGTACCCAGTTGCGCTTTTCGTTCAACAAATAGGTCGCAACCTCGACGGGTAACTGTGCAATGACCTTCGCCGTTCGCTCTTTCCGTGCTTCCTCGCCGATGATGCGCAAAATGGCGAGCGCCAGCGATTCCACGCTGCGAATGTTGCCGATCCCCGAACAGCGCGGGCAGGTCATGTAGCTCGATTCACCGAGCGACGGCCGCAGCCGTTGGCGCGACATTTCCAGCAATCCGAAACGTGTGATCTTGCCGATCTGTACGCGTGCGCGATCCTGCCGCACGGCGTCGCGCAGGCGATTCTCGACGTCACGTTGATGCTTCTGCGGGCCCATGTCGATAAAGTCGATCACGACCAGGCCCCCCAGGTCGCGCAGCCGCAACTGCCGGCCGACTTCGTCGGCCGCCTCGAGATTGGTGTTCAGCGCCGTCGCTTCGATGTCGCCGCCCTTGGTCGCCCGGGCCGAGTTGATGTCGATCGAAACCAGGGCCTCGGTGTGATCGATCACCAGGCTGCCGCCCGAGGGCAGGGTGACGGAATGGGCAAATGCCGATTCAATCTGCGATTCGATCTGATAACGCGTGAATAGCGGCACGTCATCCGTATAATGTTTGAGCTTTCGCAGACTCTGCGGCATGACCTGCTCGACGAATTCGCGCGCCTCTGCGTAGGTTTTTTCGTCGTCGACCAGGATTTCCCCGATCTCGTCCGTCATGTAATCACGCAGGGCGCGTATGACGGCATTGCTTTCCCGGTAGATGAGAAACGGCGATGGCCGCTCGACCACCACTTTCTTGATCGCTTCCCAGACCGCGAGCAGGTTTTCCAGGTCCCATTGCAGCTCTTCGCCATTTCGTTCGATCCCGGCGGTCCGCAGGATGACGCTCATGCCGTCAGGAATCGTGATTTCATGCAACGACTGGCGCGCCAGGTCGCGATCGTCGCCGACGATGCGCCGGGAGACGCCGCCGGAGCGCGATTTATTGGGTTTCAGGACGATGAAGCGGCCGGCGAGGCTGACGAACGTGGTCAGCGCGGCGCCCTTGTTGCCGCGCTCTTCCTTGTCGATCTGCACGACAATGTCCTGGCCTTCTTTCAGGACTTCCCGGATATTCGGCCGCGCCCCCGCCGGGACGTCCGTTACGAAGTATTCGCTCGAGATTTCCTTGAGCGGCAGAAATCCGTGGCGTTCCGCGCCATAATTGACAAAGGCGGCCTCGAGACTCGGCTCGATGCGGGTAATCTTGCCCTTGTATATGTTAGCTTTCTTGCGTTCGCCGGAAGGCAGCTCGATATTGAGGTCGTATAGACGCTGGCCATCGACCATCGCCATGCGCAACTCTTCTTCCTGAGTTGCGTTGATAAGCATTCTTTTCATGTTGCCCTACTTGGTGGTGTTTTTGGGACAACGAGCAGGGATTGCCGGAAATAGCCGAAAGGGCGCTGCAGGGTGTTTCTGAGATGAGAACATGGCGCATGACGCCAGGAACGAGGTTTTCAAACTTGAATCGGGCCAGATTGACCATCCAGCCCAGGAAAAAACTGATCATTACTACCCTGCGGCAGAGCCGCTCTGGCGCTTGCCCTGATAGTGCGCTCGCTGCCTGTTGGAATCCGGTCTCCAAGCAATTCGAGGCCGGAAATGAATTCGATTTTCGAGTGGCGTGCTAATAGCGTGTCAACGTCGTCAATCGCCCGGGAGGCGGCGACTGCGTCGCCCAACCCTCACCGGGCGCTAATATAACACAGAGTGCCAATCTGGCAATCCCGCACAAGTCATTGTCTATGCAAGAAAAGTCAAACAACCGGCCAGAGGGTGGCCGCTCCGCGGTGCGAAAAGTCAGGATCGATTCCGAAAACGCCGGCCAACGCCTCGACAATTTTCTGCGGACGCAGTTGCCCGGGGTGCCGAAGAGCCGCCTGTATCGCCTGTTGCGCCGCGGCGAAGTGCGCATCAACGGCGGCCGCGTGAAGCCCGAGTACCGGCTGCAGGCAGGGGACGAAGTACGGGTCCCGCCGGCGCGCCTGAAGCCCGCCGGTACGGCTCCGGCGCCCGCGCAGGCGGCCTGGATTGCCGAGCGTGTCTTGTTCGAGGACCGGGATTTGCTGGTGATCGACAAGCCCGGCGGCACCGCGGTGCACGGCGGCAGCGGGATCAGCCACGGGGTGATCGAGCTCGTGCGCGCCGCGCGCCCCGACCTGCGCGACCTGTCCCTCGCGCACCGGCTCGACCGCGAGACGTCAGGCTGCCTCGTTCTTGCCAAGCGCCCGGGTGCGCTCCGCGCACTGCATGCGAAATTCCGGGACGGTGTGGTGGAGAAAAACTACCTGGCGCTGGCCGCCGGAGACTGGCAGGCCGGTGACGTTATGGTGAATGCGCCGCTACAGGTACAGCATCGGAAAAACGGGGAGCGCCATGTAATCGTGAGCGACCTCGGAAAACCTGCACAGACGCGGATCCGCCTGTCGCGACGTTACCGCGACTACAGCCTGCTGCAATGCCAGCCGCTGACCGGACGCACTCACCAGATCCGCGTGCATGCGGCTCACCAGGGCCACCCGCTCGTGGTCGATGACCGCTACGGCGACACCCTCGCGAACAAGGCGGCGGCGGCGGAGGGCCTGAACCGGCTGTTCCTGCATGCCCAGTCGATCGCGTTCCCGGACGAGCACGGCAATGAACTGCACTTTACGGCACCGCTCGCGGACGACCTCGAGCAGTTCTTGCGTTCCTTGCGGCTTTGACAGTCGCGGACGAGCTCCTTATGATGCGCCCGCCATGGGCAACCCACTGTTACACCGCGCGCCGCCGGAGGAGTTCGCAGCTCGTGGCCAGGTCATTGAAACAGAAGAGGAATTGCAGCTATTCCCGCGACTCGCAGAAGCCGTGAGCGGGGACTTCCGGGCCCATGCACCGGAGGCTCTGCCCCGGAAATGGCGGCAGACCCCGGTTACGATTAGACTCGCATTCGGCTGGGCGGACACGGAACACGAGATTCCGGTCCTCGAAGGCCGGGTGTCGGTGCGGGTTCCGGCGGTCTGTCAGCGTTGCCTGGAGCCGTTCGAACAAGTGCTCGACACCGAGGTCAGGTTGCTGTTTGGAGCGTTTGGGGGGCGCGACGACCCATCGTCACAGTACGGACTCTGGGAGCTCGAGGAGGCAACCGTACGGCCCGTCGACATTCTGGATGAAAGCCTGGTCATGGCGATGCCGCTTGCCGCGATGCACGAATCCAGTGAGGACTGCGGGCCACTGGCAAAGGAGGTCACCGTGGCCAGGGACGCCGGGATACGTCCGTTTGCGGATCTGAAATCGCAAATGCGGCACAAGGACTGAGCCTGCGGCGACGGGCATGGATTTACGAATCAGAGAGTGACGCGCCATCGTCCTCTTTCAATGGAGATAACAATGGCTGTACAAAAAAGTCGTAAGACACCGGCGCGGCGCGGCATGAGGCGATCGCACGACAAATTGAAAGCTCCGGCGCTGTCCCTGGACCCGACCTCCGGCGAGACCCATGTCCGTCATCGTGTTACGCCGGACGGTTTTTACCGCGGCAACCAGGTCGTCGCGCAATCCGAAGCAGACGACGAAGAGTAATCGTCCACGGTCTCGGAACATTCTGACGGCCTGGCCGAAAGATTCCGTGCAAAAAAAATCAGTCATTGCGCTCGATGCGATGAGCGGCGACCTTGGCGCCGAGGTCGTCGTACGCGCGGCTGCGGCGCACCTGGACAAACACAGCAATCTCGAACTGGTGCTGGTCGGCAACAGTGAAGAGCTGTCCCGGCTGGTGACTCGTCTCGTGGGCAACGAGCCGCGGTTGTCGATCGAGCATGCAGCCGAAATCGTCGGTATGTCGGAATCGGCCGCGGACGCGCTGCGCAAAAAGAAGAACTCGTCCATGCGCGTGGCCATCAATCTGGTGAAAAACGGCACCGCCGACGCTTGCGTCAGCGCCGGCAATACCGGTGCGCTCATGGCGACCGCCAAATTCGTGTTGAAGACGGTGCCGGGCATCGAGCGACCGGCGATCATCGCCGAGTTGCCCGCGATCGGCGGCACGGTGCACATGCTGGATCTCGGCGCCAATACCGTGGGCACCGCCGAGCTTTTATTCCAGTTCGCGGTCATGGGGTCCATCGTCACCGGCGACATCAGGGGCATCGAGCGGCCGCGGGTCGCGCTGTTGAACATCGGCGTCGAAGCCACCAAAGGCCACGATACGATCAAGGATGCGTCGGCGCTCTTGAGCGCAAGCGGCCTCAATTATGTCGGCTTCATCGAGGGCAGTGAAATATTCTCAGGCAAGGCGGACGTGGTCGTGACCGACGGTTTCACCGGCAACGTCGCGCTCAAAACAATGGAGGGCACGATCGGCCTCGCCGCGCATTATCTCAGACGGGCGTTCACGCGTTCACTGTTCGCCAGGCTTCAGGCCTTTCTCGCAACACCCGTGTTGAAAAACCTGGCGATCGAAATGGATTCGCGCAACTACAACGGTGCCTCTCTTGTCGGACTTAATGGTATTGTTATCAAGAGTCACGGCAGCGCGGATTCCTATGCATTTCAGCATGCGATCGAAACCGCGCTGGTCGAAGTAAGAAATCAGGTGCCGATGCAGATTGGAAACCTGTTACAACAGGAAGCCGCATGATCTATTCGAAAATCGCAGGAACCGGCCGCTATCTGCCCGAACGCATATTGACGAATGCAGATCTGGAGAAAATGGTCGATACCAGCGATGAGTGGATCCGGACCCGCACTGGCGTCGAACGACGGCACATCGCCTCGGAAGAGCAGACGACATCCGACTTATGCGTCGAGGCCGCCAAAATTGCGATCGAAGACGCGCAAGTCACGGTCGGCGACATCGACCTTCTGGTGGTCGGAACAACCACGCCCGACCTGATCTTTCCGAATGTCGCCACGCTGGTGCAGGATCGGCTCGGTATCCATGGCTGCCCGGCATTCAGCATCGAGGCTGCCTGCACCGGCTTCATCTATGCACTCGCCGTCAGCGACAAGTTCATGCGCGCCGGAGAGTCGAAATGTGCGCTCGTCATCGGCGCGGAAATCATCAGCAAGCTCGTCGACTGGCAGGATCGCAGTACCTGCGTTCTGTTCGGCGACGGCGCCGGCGCCGCCATCATCCAACCGGCAGACGCGCCGGGCATCCTGTCCTGCCATTTGGGTGCCGACGGCCAATACAAGGAGCTGCTCTACTATCCGGTCGGCGCGTCGAAGGACCTGCACAAAGCCGGGCTCGAAGACGCCAGTATCATCATGAGCGGCAACGAAGTTTTCAAGGTTGCCGTGAAAACGCTCGAGCGAGTGGCCGAGGAGGCGCTCGCCGCGAACAACATCGACCAGAACGAAGTGGACTGGTTTATTCCCCATCAGGCCAACCTGCGCATCATCCAGGCGACGGCGAAGCGCCTGGGAATTCCGCTGGATAAAGTGATCCTGACCGTCCAGGATCACGGCAACACGTCGGCCGCATCGGTACCGATGGCGCTCGATGTCGCGATCAGGGACGGGCGCGTACAGCGAGGACAGTTGATACTCATGGAAGCCTTCGGGGGTGGCTTCACCTGGGGCTCCATTCTGATGCGCTATT